>DATLLN010000185.1:0-17706 GCA_035537835.1 Gaiellales bacterium | reverse complement strand
TTCGCGGCGTACGGCGCCGCGGTGATGCTCGGCCTGGCGCTGTTCGGGCGGCTGTCCGACCACTACGGGCGCAAGCCGCCGCTGGGCGCCGCGCTGTGCGTCGCGATCGCGTCGATGGTGGTGTTCCTGCTGGCGAACGGCATCGGCGCGCTGCTGCTCGGCCGGGTGCTGATCGGGCTGACCGCCGGCGTCTACACCGGCACCTGCACGGCCTGGCTGGTCGACCTCTGCCCGGACCGGGTGCGGGCGGCGAAGATCGCGATCGCCGCGAACCTGGGCGGTCTCGGCCTGGGGCCGCTGCTCGGCGGCGTGCTCGCCCAGTGGGCGCCGCGCCCGCTGCGGCTCGTGTACGCAGTGGAGCTGGTGCTGCTGGTGCTGGGCCTGATCGCCCATCGCTGGATGCCCGAGACGGTGGCGCGAGATCGGTTCGACCTCGACTTCCGCGACCTCCGCCCGCCGCCGTCCGTACGGTCGGTGTTCGTCCCCGCCGCGGTCGCGGCGATCGCTGCGTTCGGCGTCTCCGGCGTGCTGGGCGCGGTCGGGCCGGCGATGCTGCGCTCGGTGTTCGACGTGAACGACCCGCTGGCCGCAGGGCTGCTGCTGTGGGCGTCGTTCACCTGTGCGGTGATCGGCCAGCTGCTCGCGCGGCGGTTCGACCCGTCGGCCGCGCTGGCCGCGGGCTGCGCCGGCCTGGCGCTGTCGGTGTGCCTGCTGGCGCTGGCGCTGGAGGCGGAGGTGCTGCTCGCCCTGGTGGCGGCGGCCGTGCTCTCGGGCATCTCCACCGGCGTGATCATCGGCGCCGGCCTCGGCCTGCTGACCTCGATCGCGCCGCCCGAGCACCGCGGCCTGGTCGCGTCCTCGTATTTCCTCGCGGCATACATCGGGCTGGTCGTGCCGGTGGTCGGCTTCGGCCTGGTCGAGCGGTCGATCGGGCTGGTCGACACAGGACTCGTGTTCTCGGCGGCCATCGGCATCGCGGTCATCGGCTCGGGTATCGCGGTCTGGCGGCCGGTGCGGGCGCCTGCGTAACGCGAACGCGTCCCACTAGACTGACCCACCATGCGAGTTGCCACCTCAGACGACCTGGATGCGGTCGTCGAGACCATCTCGACGGCCTTCCACGAGGACCCGGTGTGGAGCTGGGCATTGCCCGACGACGAGCGCCGGCAGGCGCAGTACACGGAGTTCTGGCGGCCGTTCGTCGCCGGCGCCCTTGTGCACCCCTGGGTGTTCGTGACCGACGGCTGCGAGGCGGCCGCGTTGTGGATTCCTCCCGGCCTGGGGGAGTTTCTCCCCGACGACGAGAAACGAATGCCAGCGCTGCTGGTGCGGCTGCTCGGCACCGACGGCGCCGCCCGCGTGGAGCACCTGTTCGAGCGGTTCGACGAGGCTCACCCGCCGGAGCCCTGCTTCTACCTGACGCTGCTCGGGACGCATGCCGATCACCGCGGGCACGGCATCGGCACGCGGCTGCTCGCGGACAGCCTCGAGCGGGTCGACGAGACCGGGATGCCCGCCTACCTCGAGTCGACGAACCCGTCCAACGACCCGCGCTACGCCGGGGTCGGGTTCCAGCCGTACGGGCGGATCGACCTGGATGGCGGGCCGTCGGCGACGACCATGTGGCGTCCTACTGCAGATCCAGCCCGCTGACGCCCCAGGTGTCCGCGAGCACGTAGCCCTCCGGATAGGGGTCGTCGGGATCGATCACGAGCTGCGAGATCCCTGTGATCCATGCGCTGCCGCGGATCGCCGGCACGATCGCCGGGCGTCCGCCGACCTCGGTCTCGGAGACGATCCGCCCGTCGAACGTCGAGCCGATCGGCGAGGCGTGCGTCATCGCGTCGCCGACACGCATCAGGCCGCGGGCGTGCAGGGCGGCCATCCTGGCGGACAGCCCCGTGCCGGTGGCCGAGCGGTCGAGCCGGCCCGGCGCGATGACGACGGCGTTGCGGCTCACCCGTCCCACGCCCTGCCACGGCCCCGCGATCTGCACGATGCTGATGCCGGCGATGCCCGGGTTCTCGGGGTGCACGCAGGGCAGTTGCTCGCGCGCCGCCGAGCGGATCCGCTCACCGGTCAGGGACATGTCCCGCGCCTCGTCAGGCTCGATCGCGAACCCCAACGCCTGCGCGGAGGCGATCGCGTACCACATGCCTCCGTAGGCAACATCCACGGCGACCGTGCCGATGCCCTCGACCTCGACCGGCGCCTCGAGCCGGTCGGCAAACGCCGGCACGTTGGTCAGCTCGACGCTCTCGCAGCGGCCGTCCCGGCAGGTTGCGCGCACCTCCACCACTCCGCCCGGTGCCTCCAGCCGGAGCACCGTCTCCGGCTCCCGCATCTCGACCATGCCGGTCTCCAGCAACACGGTGGCGGTGCAGATCGTGTTCGACCCCGACATCGCCGGGTACTCGGTCGGCTCCATGATGATGAACCCGGCATCGCAGTCCGGGCGCTTCGACGGCACGACCAGGTTTGCGTGACAGGCGACGCTGCCGCGCGGCTCCCGCAGCAGCAGCCTGCGCAGCCAGTCGTCGTCGCGGCGCAGCGTCTCCATCTGCTCGAACACCGTGTCACCGGACGGCGGCAGCACGCCGCCCGTGACGACGTTGCCGATCTCGCCCCCGGCGTGGCAGCCGACCACCGTGATCGTCCTGCGCGCTCGCATCGCGGCGAGCATACCCTCGGGTCAGCCGGCCGCGGCCGCGTCGACCGCCGCGCCGCAGGCGTCCGGCCCCTTGCCGGCCACCGCCAGGCGCCACGGGTTGGCCAGCGACGCCACCAGGTGTGCCATCGCGGCCGCCGCGGTCGGCCCCAGATGCAGCCCGTCGGACGAGACGTCGTCCCGCGGGTAAATGCGGTTCCAGTCGGCGACGATCGCGTTGGGGTGCTCGCCCAGCACGTGGCGCACGACGTCGTTGTCGTCCGCGTAGTAGCTGCGCACCTCGGCGGTCGTCAGCCACATCAGCAGCCCGCTCTCCCCGAGCGCATCGGCGATCTCCGCCACGTGCTGCTCGTAGACGTCTGGGATGCCGCCGTCGTTGGTGCCCAGCTGGATGACAGCGACGTCGGCGTAGGCTGAGGGGTCGGCCTGGATGATGGCCAGGCCGTCCGGCGTCGGCCGGCTGACCTTGGCGTCGACGCTGACCTGCCACGGCGGGTGGAGCGTCGACTCGATCTCGCTCCTGGCACCCAGCATCACCGAGTCGCCGATGAAGCCGGCCCGTATGCCGCCGTCGTCCGGTAGCAGCAGCCAGCGGTCGATGCGATGCCCGCGCTTCGTCCACAGCATCCCCGGCTGCTTCGGCGAGGCGTACATCGAGAGCACGCCGTCGACTCCCGCGCGCTCCGCAGAGGCCGGGAGCGCACCGACGCGCACCAGATAGGGGCCGCCCAGGTAGCGCCGGCCCGAGGCGGCGATCACCGGTATCACTGGTTGCGCCCCGACCGGGGCACACCGGTAGGCGACCAGCGACCCAGGGTCGACGCACTCGCCCGCCGGCTCGACTCGGAACACCCGGATCGCCTCCGCGCCGGCCGCCGTCAGGTCGGGGCAGGTCGGCGGCGCGACCGGCGTCCCCAGCCGTTCGGAGCCCGGCGCGCCGGTCGAGGTCGCGGCATCCGATCCGCCGTTGCAGCCGGCTCCCAGCAGCGCGAGGGCGATGATCACGAGGACGACCGCACCCATCCGAGCGAACGCTACTGGGTAGTGTTCGCTCGGCATGTCGATGGATGCGCTGTACGACACGATCGGCCGTTCCTACGCAGACACCCGCCGGCCCGACCCCCGGATCGCGGCCGCGATCGAGCGTGCGCTGGACGGCTCGTCCGCGGTCGTCAACGTCGGTGCGGGGGCCGGTTCGTACGAGCCGCCTCAGACCCGCTGGGCGATCGAGCCGTCGCAGACCATGATCGATCAGCGACGGCCGGGGGCGGCGCCGGCGATTCGCTCCACCGCCGAGCGGATCCCGCTGGCCGACGGCGAGGCGGACGCCGCGCTGGCGGTGCTGACCATCCATCACTGGAGCGATCTGGAGGCCGGCATTGCCGAGATGCGCCGAGTGGCCGCCGGCCGGGTGGTCATCCTCACCTGGGATCCGGTTGTCGGGACGTCCCACTGGCTGTCCCGCGACTACCTCCCCGAGCTGGCGGCGTGGGACGCGACCCGCTTCCTCCCCATCGAGGACGTGGCGGCGCCGATGGGCGGCGCCGAGACGACGGTCGTCCCCATCCCGACCGACTGCACCGACGGCTTCATGGGCGCATTCTGGCGGCGCCCCGAGGCCTATCTCGATCCGGCGGTCCGCGCCGGGATCTCCTTCTTCTCGCATCCGGACGCCCCGTCGTTCGACGCCGGGCTCGCCCGCCTGGGCGACGACCTGAAGAGCGGCGAGTGGCGGCGGCGCAACGCGGAGCTGCTCGAGCTCGACGAGTTCGACGTGGGTTACCGCCTGCTCAGCGTGGGTCGGGCATCGTGAACGTGCTCGCCCACGACGTCGCGGGCGACGGACCCGGCCTGCTGCTCGTCCACGCCGGCGTGTGCGACCGGCGGATGTGGGACGGCCTCTTCGAGGATCTGGCCCGCGACCACCGGGTGTTGCGTGTCGATATGCGCGGATTCGGCGAGACGCCGGAGGCCACGGAACCGCACATCCTGGGCGACGACCTGCGCGACGCGCTGGACGCGGCCGGGATCGACCGTGCCACCGTCGTCGGCAACTCGTTCGGCGGCCGCGCCTCCCTGGAGCTGGCCGTGCTCCATCCGGAACGCGTCTCGGCGCTCCTGATGCTCGCATCCGGCATCCCTGACCACGACTGGTCGGAGCAGGTGCGCCGCTTCGGCGCCGAAGAGGAGCGCCTGATCGACGCCGGTGACATCGACGGCGCGGTCGCGCTCAACGTCGAGATGTGGTCGCGCGGCCCCTACGGCGACCGCGTCGCCGAGATGCAGCGCCGCGCGTTCGACCTGATGTCCGACGATTACGTCGATCCCACGGCGCTCGACCCGCCGCTCACCGAACGCGTGCGCGAGATCTCCTGCCCCGCGCTGATCGTGGACGGCGACCTCGACGTCCCGGACTTCACCGAGGTCGCGGACATGCTCGCCGCGCGGATCCCGAATTCGACACGCCGCACCGTCCGTGGCGCGGGTCACCTGATCAGCATGGACAAGCCGGACGAGGCGCTCGCGCTCGTCCGCGAGCTCGGCTAGCTCGCGCCCTTGTGCTCCTGGATCGTGTTGCCACCGTCGACGACGATCGACTGGCCGGTGACGTAACTCGCGCCGGGCGAGCACACGAACGCAACCGCCTCGGCGACCTCCTCGGCCGTGCCCGACCGCCCGACCGGCGTGTTGCGGCCGCCCTCGATCTCCTCGGGCGTCGACGAGCCGGTCGCGATCCAGCCCGGTGCGATCGAGTTGACGGTCACCCCGTGCGGGCCGCCCTCGATGGCCAGCGCGCGCATCATCCCGTCCATCCCCGCCTTGGCCGCGCCGTACGGAGCCTCGCCCGCGAACGAGACCACCGGCCCGGTCACCGACGAAACGTGGACGACCCTGCCCCAGCCGCGCTCGACCATGCCGGGAAAGGCATGCCGCGTCGCATTGAATGCCGTCTTCAGGTTGATCGCGATCGCCAGATCCCACGTCTCCTCAGACAACGAGCGAAACTCACCGGACGGGTTCTCCCCGCCGACCTGCGCAATGCCGGCGTTGTTGACGAGGATGTCGACGGGCCCGAAGCGGACCTCGACCTCGGCCAGCAGTGTGCCCGCGTCGGCGAATCCGGCCAGATCGCAGACGAAGCCCGACGCCTCGATCCCCTCGGCCGTCAGCTCGGCGGCGCGCTCGTGGATGCGGTCGGTGGTCGACGTCACGGCCACCCGTGCGCCCCGTTGCCCGAGCAGGCGCGCGCAGGCGAACCCGATTCCCTCGGGCGAGCCGGCGCCGGTGACCAGCGCGATCCTGCCGCTGAGCGATTCCCCCGCCATCACCCGACCATAGCCGCGATGGCTGCGCTGGCGATGGCGTCCGCGGAGACATCGTGCGCGTCGTAGACGTCGGCCAGCGACCCCGACTGCCCGAACTCATCGACGCCCAGCGCGACCTGCCGG
Organism: Gaiellales bacterium; assembly: GCA_035537835.1. Taxonomy (GTDB): domain Bacteria; phylum Actinomycetota; class Thermoleophilia; order Gaiellales; family JAICJC01; genus DATLLN01. The sequence continues at coordinate 11,589 of DATLLN010000185.1, read as the reverse complement.
ACGCCGAGCGCGGAACCCAGGAACGCCAGCGAGTGCGATGCGCCGTCGATCACGCTGACCAGCGGCACGGCCGCCCGGCCGGCGAACAGCAGCTCGAGGTGGGACTCCGGCCGCGCGGTGCGCCCGTCGGCGAGGGGAGCCGTGCGGGCGGCCCGCCACTCGCGGTAGACGCGGTCGGGGGACGGCAGTGCGAGCACCGCTGCGGTCACGCCCTCGTCTTCCTGCAGCTGGTCGGCGGCGGCCAGCGCCTCGGGCACCAGTGCGCCGCAGACGGCGATCGTCACGTCGGCGCCGGGCGAGCCGCGCAGCCAGTAGGCGCCCGCGATCACGTCGTCGCGGACGGCCTCGGCGCCCCGCAGCTCGATCAGCGCCTCGAACGGCAGCTGGTCGATCGGCTTCGTCGACAGCCGCAGATAGAGCGACCGTTCGCGGCGCGCCACCCGCTCCAGGCCGTCGCGGAGGAGCCAGTCGACCTCGGCGGCGAATGCGGGTTCGGCGTAGGTGATGCCGGGCAGCTCGAGCCCGATCGACGGCGTGATCGTCGACTGGTGGGCGCCGCCCTCGCGGGACAGGCTGATACCCGAGGGCGTCCCCGCCAGCACGAACCGCGCACCGGAGTAGAGCCCGTAGATCAGCGCGTCCAGGCCGCGGCAGACGAACGGGTCGTAGACCGTCCCCACCGGCAGCAGCAGCTCGCCCATCAGCTCGTCGGTCATGCCCAGCTGCGACAGCAGCAGGAAAAGGTTCATCTCGGAGATGCCGAGCTCGACGTGCCGGCCCGACCGCCCGACCCGCCAGCGCAGCGCCTCCCCGTCGACCTCGACGTCGGGTTCGCCGTCGGGCCCGAACACACCCGACCGGTTGATCCATCCGCCGAGGCTGGTCGATACGCTGACATCCGGCGCCGTGGTCACGATCCGCTCGCCCACCCCGCGCTCGCGGGCGAGGCCGGTGAGCACGCGCCCGAACGCCTCCTGCGTGGACGCGCCGCGCGGCGGCCGGTCGGCCGACGGCGCGACGGTCACCACCGGAGGGGCTGCCGGGCGGGACGGCGGGGCCAGCCGGGCGGCGGCCTCGGCGCACAGCGCGCCGGCCTGCTCGCCGTCGTCGAAGCACGCCCACTCGCGATCCGGATCGATCAGCAGGTCGCGCCGCAACTCGTCGATCTGCTCGCCGGTGAGCAGGGCGGAGTGGTTGAGCGGCCGTCCCGCGATGGGCAGCCGGTGGCCCTTGATCGTGTACGCGAAGATCACCGTCGGCCGGTCGCTCCGGCCGTGCGTGTCGGCGAGCGCCCCGCACAGGTCGCTCAGGTCGTGCCCGCCGAGGTCGCGGATCAGCTCCCCGACGCCGCCGCGGTACGGCTCGAGCGCCGAACGCAGCTTCCACCGCTCACCCAGCGACAGCGTGCGCTCGAGCGCCTCGGTCACCGTCCGCTCGTGCTCACCGAACAGCGACTGATACTCCTGGTTTGGCATCTCGTCGATCCGCCTGCGAAGGACGGCGCCGCCGTCGCGGTCGAACGCCTCGCGGAGGCGGGTGCCGTACTTCAGCTCGACCACGTTCCAGCCGGCGGACTCGAACCCGCGCTGCAGGCCGCCGGCCTTGATCACCGGCACGACCCGGTCGAGCGACTGCCGGTTCACGTCGACCAGCCAGACTGCCTCGCCCAGCCCCTGCGTCGCGGGGTCGAGGATCGCCTCCCAGACGTTGCCTTCGTCGAGCTCGGCGTCGCCCAGCAGGGAGATGAAGCGGCCGCGGCGGCCGCGGCGGCCGAAGTGCGCCTCGACGTAGCGGCCGGCCAGCGCACCGAACAGCGGCGCCGCCGCGCCCAGCCCGACGGAGCCGGTCGAGTAGTCCACCGGGAACGGATCCTTGGTGCGGCTGGGGTAGGCCTGCAGTCCGCCGAACTCGCGCAGCGTCCGCAGCTGCGGCTCCTCCAAGCGGCCGAGCAGGTACGCGATCGCGTGCAGCACTGGTGACGCGTGCGGCTTGACCGAGACCCGGTCCTCGGCCTCCAGGTCCCAGAACCAGAGCGCGGTCATCATGCTGACCATCGACGCGGACGATGCCTGGTGGCCCCCGACCTTGAGCGGGTCCGACGAGGCGCGCTCGCGGTTCGCGTGATCGACGATCCGCATCGCCAGCCACAGCACCCGCCGCTCGACCTCGGCGAGGGTGGTCAGCTCCGCGTCAGTGGGGAGACTGGATCGGGCTGGGACGGTGGTGGCCACTGGGAGCGGACGAGATCGTCGCACAGTGGGAGCGTTGCCTCAAGCCTTGGCGGCGGCGTATGCACGGGCGGCATCCACCAGTTCGCGGAACGGCGCCAGGAAGCGCTCGTCGCGCTGCCACTGCAGCTCGTTGTGCCACTGCAGGCCCATCGCCCAGCCGTTGCCGTCGGTGCGCTCGACCGCCTCGATCACGCCGTCGGCGCCTCGCGCCGCGGGAGACAGCACCTTGCCGGTCGTGCTCACACACTGGTGGTGGAAGGAGTTGACGCGCCGCGGCCCGCCGTCGAACCATCGCTCGACTCCGGAACCGGGCTCGGGGACGATGTCGTGCCAGTGGTCGCCCGGCGGTTCGAGCGCCAGGTCGCTCCACGAGTTGCGGTGCGTGCCGGCGCCGGGGTGAAGCGTCTCGACGTCCTGGGTCAGCGTGCCGCCGTCGGCCACGGCCAGCACCTGGGCTCCCCTGCAGATGCCCAGCACCGGCATGCCGCGGGCGAACGCCCGCCGCACCAGCTCGATCTCGAACTCGTCCTGCTCGTCGCGGAACGGCTTGGTCAGCGGGTGCGTCTCCGCGCCGTACCGCTTGGGGTGAACGTCCGCGCCGCCGCACAACTGGACGCCGTCGATCATGTCGAGCAGCTCGTCGAGCAGCTCCTCGGGCGTCTCCCGGGGGAGCACGACCGGCAGCGCGCCGAACCGCTGCAGCGGCTCGCGCAGCCCGACCTCAACCTTGCGCAGGAGCGGGTCCTCGAACTCGATGGTGTAGCCGATCACCGGTCGCATCGCGGCCGCCATTCTACGTGCGCGCTCAACCGGCCGGGACGGGAGCCGGCCCCGGGACCGGGGTCTCCCTGCCCAACAGCAGCACCAGCAGACCGCCCAGCGAGACGGCCAGCGCCACCAGCGACAGCGCGGTGACCGCCGCGGAGTCGTGGAGCTGCTCGTCGAGCAGCGTCAGGCCGAGGATCAGGCTGGAGACCGGGTCGAAGGTCGCCGTCGCCGCCAGCGACGGGGCGAGACCGCCCTGCAGCGACACCTGCGTCAGCCCGAACGCCGCCAGGCCGACCACGATCAGCGCATAGACGTGCCAGTCGAGCACCACGTCGTCGATGCCGTCGGGCACTCGCGTCACGGTCGCCTTGGTCAGCGCGGCCGACAGGCCGAATAGGATCCCCGCCGCGGTGCCGACCAGGGCGGCCTTGAGCGCCGGCCGGGCCCGCAGCCCGGCCGCCACCAGCGCCAGGCTGAGGCCGCCGATCACGCCGCCGGCGATCAGCCAGTCGCGCACGGGCGCGTCGTCCCGGCCGCCCGAAGGGTCGCTGAGCGCCAGGAACGCCACCAACCCGGCGGTGACCAGCACGGCCCCGTAGATCTGGCGGCGGCCGACGTGCTGCCCGGTCAGCCACACGCCCAGCGGCAGCGCCGCGACCACGCTCAGCACCTGCAGCGGCTGGACGATCACGAGCCGGCCGATGCCCAGGGCGACGGCGAGCACGATGAAGCCGACCAGCTCGCTGGCCACACCGGCCAGCCAGACCGGCCGCTGCACCAGCCGCGCGAGGAAGCCCGCCGACACGCCGGCCGGATCCGCCTCCTCGATGTCCGCCTTCTGCTGGAGGACGGTGCCCAGCGCGTACAGGAACGCGGCGACCAGGGCGAGGCAGACGGCGAGCACCGGGCCAGCCTACCTACTGAATCAGATGATTCGTTCACAACATAATAACGATTCATTCGGTTCATTTGCTGCTACCCTGGGTACATGGGCCTCCACGACCCACGCTTCGCACATGCCGCCTGCGGGCTGGCGGGCCTGGCGCGCCTCGACGGTCGCGCAGACCACGAGCTGGTCGAGCGAGCGCTGCTCGCTCTTGGCAACCTCGAGCATCGGGGCGCCACCGGGGCCGACCCGGATACCGGCGACGGCGCGGGCATCCTGACCGCGCTCCCCGACGGGCTGCTGCGCCGCGTCTACCGATCGGAGATCGGCGGCGAGCTGCCGCCGCCCGGCCACTACGGCGTCGGGATGGTCTTCCTGCCCCGCGATCCCGCGCGGCGGCTGCGCTGCGAGGAGCTGTGTGTGCGGATCTGCGCGGAGGAGGGGCATCGCGCGCTGGGCTGGCGGGACGTGCCGGTGCGGCCGGACCGGATCGGCGCGCTGGCACGGTCGGCGCAGCCGTTCGTGCGGCAGCTGTTCGTGGAGCGCCGCGAGGGGGATGCCGACGGCTTCGAGCGCGCGCTGTACGTGATCCGGCGGCGCGTCGAGCTGGCCGCGGCAGCGGCCGGCGTTCCCGAGGCGGAGTTCATCTTCATCAGCCTGTCGGCCCGGCGGATGGTGCACAAGGGGCTGCTCAAGGCCGGCCAGCTGGCGGCCTTCTACCCGGAGCTGACCGACGCGGGGTTCACCAGCCCGCTGGCAGTTGTCCACTCCCGTTTCTCGACGAACACGCTGGGCACCTGGGATCTCGCCCACCCGTTCGGTTTCCTGGCGCACAACGGCGAGATCAACACCGTTCGCGGCAACGGCAACTGGCTGTCGGCGCGCGAGCCACAGCTCTCCAGCGAGCTGTTCGGCCGCGACCTGCAGAAGCTCTTCCCGATCGCCGATGAGCGCTGGTCGGACTCCGCCAAGCTCGATGCCGTCACCGAGCTGCTGGTGCTCGGCGGCCGTTCTCTGCCCCACGCACTGGCCATGCTGGTGCCCGCCGCGTGGACCGACCCGACGCCCGGGCTCAACGACGAGGTGCGCGCCTTCTACGAGTACCACGCAGCGCTGGTCGAGCCCTGGGACGGCCCGGCGGCCCTGCTGGCGAGCGACGGGCGGCAGCTGGTCGCGGCGCTCGACCGCAACGGCCTGCGCCCGCTGCGGTACGAGCGGAGCCGTGACGGGCTCGTGGTGATCGCTTCTGAGGTCGGCGTCGCCGGCGTCGACCGCGCGGCCGTGGTCGAGTCCGGCCGCGTCGGCCCGGGGCAGATGCTGGTCGTCGATCCGGGGTCGGGCACCGTCCGCGGCGATCGCGAGGTCAAGCTGCAGCTGGCGCGGCGGCGGCCGTACCGGCGCTGGCTGGCCGAGAACAAGGTGTTCCTCGAGGACACCGCGCCCCGCGACCCGGCGCCGATCGCCGACGACCGGTTGCGCCGCCTGCGCTCGGCGTTCGGCTACACGGAGGAGGAGCTGGCGATCGTCGCCGAGATGGCGTCGAGCGGCGGCGAGCCAACCGGGTCGATGGGCGACGACACGCCGCCGGCGGCGCTGTCCGACCGGCCGCGGCCCCTGTCCGCCTACTTCAAGCAGCACTTCGCCCAGGTCACAAACCCGCCGATCGATTCCCAGCGTGAGGCGCTGGTGATGACGCTGCGCACCTCGATCGGCGCGATCGGCAACCTGCTCGGCGAGCGTCCGGCCGACTGCCGCCGGGTGGAGGTGCCGGGCCCGGTGCTGGACGGGGAGCAGTTCGCCCAGCTGCGGGAGCTCCGAGACTTCCAGGTCGAAACGCTGCCGACGGTGTACGACCCGGCGGCGGGAGCGGACGCCCTGGAGCGCGCGATCGACGGGCTCTGCCGAGCAGCCTCCCGCGCCGTGTGGGGAGGATCGACCATCGTCATCCTCTCTGACCGCGACGTCGACGCGGATCACGCGGCGATCCCGGCGCTGCTGGCGACCGCGGCCGTCCACTCGCACCTTGTCCGCGAGGGGGCCCGCGCCCGCTGCGGCCTGGTGGTCGAGTCGGGCGAGCCGCGTGAGTCGATGCACCATGCCCTGCTGCTCGGCTACGGGGCCGCCGCCGTGCACCCCTACCTGGCGCTGGCGGGACTGGACGCCGAGGGACGGCGACGCTACATCGGCGCCCTCGGCAAGGGGCTGCTCAAGATCTGCTCCAAGATGGGAATCTCCACCGTGCAGAGCTACCGCGGCGCCCAGATCTTCGAGGCGGTCGGCCTCGGCCCACGCCTGGTCTCGCGCTACTTCCCGGGCACCGTCTCGCGAATCGGCGGGATCGAGGCGGACGACGTCAGCAGCACCGTGGCGCTGCTGCACGCGCGCGCGTTCGGCGACGACCCGCAGGTCGAGCACGGAGGCGAGTACCGGCTGCGGCCGGGCGGCGAGCGCCACGCCTGGGATCCGGACTCGATCGTCCGCTTGCAGCGCGCCGTCCGCGACGACAGCGCCGACAGCTTCCGGGCGTACGCGGACGGCGTGGACGCTGCCGCCGCCACCGCCACCGTCCGCGGCCTGCTCGAGCCCGGCCCGGTCGGCCCGCCGCTGGCGCTCGGTGCGGTCGAGCCGTCGGCCTCGCTGGTGCGCAGGTTCGCCAGCGGGGCGATGAGCCTCGGGTCGATCAGCCCGGAGGCGCACGAGACGCTGGCCGTCGCGATGAACCGGATCGGCGGGCGCTCGAACACAGGCGAGGGCGGCGAGGATCCCGCACGCTCGGTACCCGACCCCGACGGCACGCTGCGGCGGTCGGCGATCAAGCAGGTCGCCTCGGGCAGGTTCGGCGTGACGGCGGCGTACCTGGTCGATGCCGACCAGCTGCAGATCAAGATCGCGCAGGGCGCGAAGCCCGGAGAGGGCGGCCAGCTGCCGGGCCACAAGGTGGACGGGCGGATCGCGGGGCTGCGCCACTCGACACCCGGCGTCGGTCTGATCTCGCCCCCGCCGCACCACGACATCTACTCGATCGAGGACCTGGCCCAGCTGATCCACGACCTGCGGTGCGTCAGCCCGGCGGCCGAGATCTCGGTCAAGCTGGTCGCCGAGGCGGGGGTCGGGACGATCACCGCCGGCGTCGCCAAGGCCGGAGCCGACCACGTGGTGATTTCGGGGCACGACGGCGGCACCGGCGCGTCGCCCCTGTCCTCGATCAAACACGCCGGGCTGCCCTGGGAGCTGGGGCTCGCCGAGGCCCAGCAGGTGCTCTCGGCCAACGCCCTGCGCGACCGCGTCCGCCTGCAGGTGGACGGCGGGCTGCGCACCCCCCGCGACGTGCTGGTCGCGGCGATCCTGGGCGCGGACGAGTTTGCGTTCTCGACGGCTCCGCTGGTCGCCGCCGGCTGCGTGATGATGCGTGTCTGCCACCTGAACACCTGCCCGGTGGGCATCGCGACCCAGGACCCCGAGCTCCGGCGGCGGTTCGCGGGCACGCCCGAGCACGTCGTCCGGTACTTCCTCTTCCTCGCTGAAGGGGTGCGCGAGCTGCTCGGCGAGCTGGGCGCGGCCGCCCTCGACGATGTGGTCGGCCGAGCCGAGCTGCTGCGGCAGGTCGGGCACCCGGCCGGCCTCGATCTCTCGGCGCTTCTGGAGCCGGCGCCGGGACGCGGGCCCGGGGCGGCGCGCGGCTGGGTCCTCCCCCTCGCCGATCGTGAGCTGATCGCTCGCGCCGCCCCGACGCTCCGCACTGCAACGCCGGTGCGGATCACCGCCACCGTCGAGAACACACACCGCAGCGTCGGTGCCGCGCTGGCCGGGGAGATCGCCCGCCGCCACGGCGACGCCGGGCTGCCGGCCGGCGCGATCCGGCTCGAGCTGCGGGGCGTCGGCGGGCAGAGCCTCGGCGCATTCGCGCCGCGCGGCCTGGAGATCGAGCTGGACGGCCCGTGCAACGACCACCCGGGCAAGGGACTGTGTGGCGGCACCGTGGTGATCCGCGGGCCCGAGGGGCAGACCGCCGCCGGGAACACCGCGCTGTACGGCGCGACCGGCGGGGAGCTGTTCGTCCGCGGCTCCGCCGGCGAGCGCTTCGCCGTCCGCAACAGCGGCGCCACGGCGGTGGTCGAGGGGTGCGGCGACCACGGCTGCGAGTACATGACGGGCGGCACGGTGCTGGTGCTCGGCACCACCGGCCGCAACTTCGCCGCCGGCATGTCCGGCGGCGCCGCCTACCTGCTTAACGCTGACGTCGCGCGCTGCAACCTCGACACGGTGGCCCTCGAGCCCGTCGCCGAGCCGGCCGACCGGGCGACCGTCCTGCGGCTGCTCGAGCGGCACCTCGACCGGACGGGCAGCCGGCTGGCGGCGGAGCTGCTCGAGGAGGGCGAGGCCTGCCTGGTCCGCTTTCACAAGGTGATGCCGCACGACCTGAGGCGGGTGCTCGAGCGCGAGGCGACGCGCGAGGCGGTGGCCGCCGGTGGCTGACCCTCGCGGCTTCCTGACGATCGCCCGGCGCACCGCCGGATACCGCCCGGTGCTCGCACGGGTCGCCGACCACCGCGACCAGGCGCTGCCGCCCGACCCCGGCCTGGCCGGGTCGCAGGCCGCGCGCTGCATGGACTGCGGCGTGCCGTTCTGCACCTCCGGGTGCCCGCTGGGCAACCTGATCCCCGACTGGAACGAGCTGGTGCGCACCGGGCGCTGGCGCGAGGCGTCGGACCGGCTGCACGCGACCAACAACTTCCCCGAGCTGACCGGCAAGCTGTGTCCGGCGCCGTGTGAGGCGTCCTGCGTTCTCGCGCTGAACGACGACCCGGTGACGATCAAGGCGATCGAGCTGGCGATCGTCGACCGCGCGTTTGCCGAAGGGTGGGTGCGGCCGCAGCCCGCCGCCGCGGCCACGGGCCGCAGCGTCGCCGTGATCGGCTCGGGGCCCGCCGGCCTGGCGGCGGCCCAGCAGCTGACGCGAGCCGGGCACGAGGTGACGGTGTTCGAGCGCGACGACGCGCCCGGCGGGCTGCTGCGCTACGGCATCCCGGACTTCAAGCTCGAGAAGCAGCTCGTCGACCGCCGGCTGGAGCAGATGATGGCCGAGGGGACGCGATTCGAGACGGGCGTCGACGTCGGAGCGGCCCTCGACCCGATCGAGCTGCGCGCCCTGTTCGACGCGGTGGTGCTCGCAACCGGCGCACAGCGGCACCGCGACCTGGACGTCCCGGGGCGCGACCTGGACGGCGTCCAGCTGGCCATGCCCTACCTCACCGGGCGCAATCGCGCAGTCGCCGGGCGGCCCGCCGGCGACGCCGCCTCGGCCGCGGGGCGCAGGGTGGTCGTGCTGGGTGGTGGAGACACCAGCGCCGACTGCCTGGGCAACGCGCTGCGCGAGGGGGCTGCGGAGGTGCACGAGGTCGCGCACGGTGAGATGCCGCCGCGCGAGCACGACCCCCAGCAGACGTGGCCGGCGTGGCCGCGGGTGCTGCGGTCACACCCGGTGCACCAGGAGGGTGGATCGCGGCATTGGCGCTTCGAGACCGTCGCGATCGAGGGCGACGGCCGCGTCCAGCGGGTTCGCGGCCAGGACGGCAGTACGATCGACGCGGAGCTGGTGCTGGTCGCGATCGGCTTCTCGGGCGTCGAGCCGGACCCGGTGTACCCGGGCCTGGAGGTGCGGATCGAGGACGGCCGCGTGCGCGGCACGCCGGACGACGTGTTCGCGGCCGGCGACTGCGTTCTCGGCGCCGACCTGATCGTCACCGCGATCGCCGACGGCAGGCGGGCCGCGCGCGACGCCGAGCGGCGGCTGGCCGCCCGATCCACCGAGCCCTCAGGCAGATGGCGGCGTCAGTCGTCGGTTTCGCAGGCCAGCGGCGTGCCGTCGAGGCGACCGAGCAGCTCGGCCAGCTGCTCGAGCTCGTCGCAGCTGTAACGGTCGGCGAACAGCTCGCGGACGCTCGCCAGGTGGGTCGCTCGCGCGGCCCGGTACTTCGCCAGGCCCTCGTCGGTCAGCACGGCGTAGGTGATCCGGCCGTCCGACGTGCACGACGCCTTGCAGACCCACCCGTCGCGCTCGAGGCCGTCGAGCAGCCGGGTGATCCCGGACGCCGAGAGGACGACGCTGCGGGCCAGGTCGACCCGGCGCATCTTGCGCTCGGGCGCCCGCACCAGCTGCGCCATCACGTCGTAGTCGTTGATCGTGATGCCGTGGTCGGCGATCAGCTCCGCGTTCAGCTTGCGGACGAGCGCGGCGTGGCCGCGCAGCAGCCCCAGCCACGCCTGAAATCCTTGCTCACTCAATACTTGCGTACTCAAGATATCTCCGATATAGTACTTGCTAGCTCAAGTATACATTCCGAGGAGGGAACGGACAATGAGCACAATCGTAACGACACCGACTGTCAGGGTCATCGAGGGAACGTGGAATGCGGACCCCAGCCACTCCACCGTGGAGTTCGCCGTCAAGCATATGGGCTTTTCGACGGTCCGTGGGCGATTTCTGGACTTCGACGCCACTGTCGAGGGCGGCGAGGAGCCGGCCCTGAGGGGCTCGATCCGGCTCGCCAGCGTGGTCACGCATGACGAAAGCCGTGACAACCACATCAAGGCGCCCGAGTTCTTCGACGTGGAGCGCCACCCCGAGGCGACCGTCGTCGCCACCAGCATCGGCGAAGACCGGCTGGTCGCGGACGTCACGCTGAAGGGCGTCACTCGCCCGGTCGAGTTCACCTATCGGCTTTCGGAGCCGGCGACCGACCCCTGGGGCAACGAGCGGATGGGGCTCGAGCTCGAGGGCGAGATCGACCGCACCGAGTTCGGCGTCAACTGGAACGCTCCGCTTCCCGGCGGCGGGTTCCTGGTCGACGACACCGTCTCGCTGATCGCGAGCTTCTCGCTGGTCAAGGCGTGATCCCGATGCGGGTGCTGGCGGTTTCCGGCAGCCTGCGTCCCGAGTCCCACAACAGCCAGCTCCTGCGCGCCGCGCGGGAGCTGGCTCCCAAGGCGATGGAGTGGGACACCTACGACGCGCTGATCACGATTCCCCCGTTCCACGGCGAGCGGGACGACCCGGACGCACCCGAGGCGGTGCAGCACTGGCGTGACCGCCTGGCCGCCGCCGACGCGGTGCTGTTCGCAACGCCCGAGTACAACGGCTCTGTGCCCGGCGTGCTCAAGAACGCGGTGGACTGGGCCTCGACGCCGTTCCCCGACAACGTCCTGCACGGCAAGCCGGTGACGGTGATCGGCGCCAGCACCAGCGCCTACGGGGCGATGTGGGCCCAGGCCGATCTGCGCCGGATCCTCGGTATCACCGGCGCCCGCGTCCTCGACGGCGATCTCGCCGTCGCCCGGGCACACGAGGCGTTCGACGAGGACGGCCGCCTGCGGAGCGCATCCCAGACCGAGCGGCTCGGCGAGCTGCTCGAAGCGCTGAGCGCAGTGTCACTCCCCGCGGCCGCCTGATCCGCCGGGGCGGGGGCCTTCCGCGGCCCCCGCCCCGGTCACGGATGTTGACGGGGCGGGTAATCTGCAACGGATGTATGACCGTCACGAACGGATGGCGCTCAACGAGGCGTTGTTCCGGAACGCGAACGAGCGGATTCGCGACCACGCGCACGAGCACGGAGCCGACGGCGGAACGATCACGTTCTACTGCGAGTGCTCCGACCGCGACTGCGTCGAGCGCGTCGAGATGAACGGGCCGGAGTACGAGGTGAT
>DATLLN010000184.1:0-19346 GCA_035537835.1 Gaiellales bacterium | reverse complement strand
CGTCGAGGACAAGCTGGTCAACGCGCCGGGCGCCGGCATCTCGGACGGCAAGGCGCTGGTCATGGAGGCGATCTTCACCTTCCTCTTCGTCCTCGTGATCGCCACCGTGGCCACGGAAGAGTGGGCGCCCTGGAACGGCGTGTTCGCGCCGGTCGCGATCGGCCTGTTCATCTTCCCCGCGGCCACCGTCTGCGGCCCGATCAGCGGCGGCTCGTTCAACCCCGCGCGGTCGATCGCGCCGGCCATCATCGGTACGGAGTTCGGCGACCTGTGGATCTACATCGTCGGCCCGCTGGTCGGCGGCGTGCTGGGCGGGCTCGTCCACGCCTACTTCCGCGCCGACCCCTGAGCCTCGTGAGCCGCCGCCGCGCACGTCGCGGCGGCGGCATCCGCTTGACTATTGACTGATCAGTCAGTCAAGATGCGTGCGGTGAGCGATCGCACCGCAGACATCCTCGAGGCCGCGTGCCGGGTCATCGCGCGGGAGGGCGCCGACGGCCTGCGGATGGGCCAGGTCGCGCGCGAGGCGGGCGTCTCCAGCGCCCTCATCCACTACTACTTCGCGACCCGCGCCGACCTGCTGCTGCGCGCCTTCGAACACGCGGACGAGCAGGCCGACCTGACGATCGACGAGCTGATCGGCGATCTGCCGACGGGTGCGGCCAAGCTGGAGCGCGTGCTGATCGCGTACGCGGTGGGCACGCACTTTCGCAGCGACTGGATCCTGTGGGTCGAGATGTGGCGCGGCGCGATCTTCGACGAGCGCCTGCGCCCCGTCGTCCGCTCGTCCAACGACCAGTGGGTCGAGGAGATCGCCGACCTGATCCGCGGCGGCCGCAGCGACGGGTCGATCGGCCCGGCCGGCGACGAGGCGGGCGTGGTCGCGACCCGGCTGACCGCGCTGGTCGACGGCCTCGGCCTCCAGGTGCTTACCGGGATCATGGATCACGACCGGGCCGGCACGCTCGTCCGCGGCGCGATCGCGGCCGAGCTCGATGTCACACCCTCGAAGGAGACGGTTGCATGAGCGTCACGCGTTCCCAGGGCTACACACTTCCGGCCACCGCCTACACGTCGCCCGAGATCTACGAGCGGGAGATGCGCGAGGTCTTCATGCGGTCGTGGAACTTCGTCTGCCACGTCAGCGACGTCGCCGAGCCCGGGCGCTACTGGACGACGTCGATCGCGGGCGAGCCGGTCGTCGTCATCCGCGATGACGACGGCGCTCTGCGCGGGCTGTCCAACGTCTGCCGCCACCGGGCCTCGCTGATCGTGCGCGGCGAGGGCGCCTGCCCGAAGGTGCTGCGCTGCCCCTACCACGGCTGGACCTACCGCAAGGACGGGCAGCTGGCCGCAGTCCCCGAGGCGCGCGGGTTCCCCGATCTCGACCGCGAGGCGGTGCGCCTGCCCAGCTTCCGCGTGGGCGAGCTGTGCGGGCTGGTGTTCGTCTGCATGAGCGATGAGACGGAGCCGCTGGACACGTACTTCGGCGACCTCCCGCAGCGGCTGGCGCCGCTCCGGCTGCCCGAGCTGACCGTGGGCCGGCGTGGCAACGCGAGCTACGACCATAACTGGAAGGTGCTCGCCGACAACTACCTCGAGGGCTACCACATCCCGGTCGGGCACCCCGGGCTGCTGCGGCTGCTCGACTACAAGCGCTACATCGCCACCCTGGGCAAGCGCCACGCGTGGATCGACGGGCCGTTCCGGGACAAGCCGTCCAAGAACCGGCAGGAGCGGCTCTACCAGCGGCTGATGCGGCCGATGCACGGGTTCCCCGAGGAGCTCGATGGGGCGTGGACGTACGTACACCTGTGGCCGTGCACGTTCATCGACATCTATCCCGATCTGATCGACACCTGGCAGCTGCAGCCCGACGGGCTGCGCCGCACCCGCACCGAGTACCGGCTCTACCACTCCGGCTCGCGGTCGGTGCGCGACCGGCTCGTGCGGAACATCAACTTCCGGGTCAACGCGAAGGTGATGGACGAGGATGTGGAGCTGTGCGACGACGTCCAGCGCGGGCTCGAGTCCCGCACATACGAGCGTGGTGTCCTGAACGACAACGAGAACGCCGTCCGCAACTTCCACGACCTGCTGCGGGAGGCCGTTCCGGGCATCGACGACAGGGCGTCGTGATCGGCCGGCACCGCGCCGGCGCCGACCGCTGGCTGTTCCTCACCCCGGAGGTCGAACGCGAGGTGCCCGGTCTGCTCGACCGGCTCGACCAGGGTGCGCGGGCGATGGAGGAGCGGCGGATCGAGGAGCTGATCCACCGCGGCACGATCGCCTCGTGGTTCGGGTATCTGCGGGACTGCCGCGCGCGGCTGGAGCGTGCGTCAGGATCCGGTGGCGATCCGGCCGCGGCGCGGCGGCTGGCGCTGGTGTTGCGCGAGCAGTATCTGCTCGTCCCGTCGATCCGGCCGGAGCTCCCGGACGATCGCGTTGAGCTCGAACGACTGGAGGAACTGACGTGGACTTCGACCTGACCCCCGCGCAGCGGGAGCTGCGCGACCGTGTTGCCGGCTTCGTGGACGACGTGCTGATCCCGCTCGAGGTGCCGGCCGAGCTGGCGCTCGGCCGGCTGCCCACGGAGGACGCCGAGCGGGTACGGCGCGAGGCGCGGGCGCGCAAGCTGGACGGCGGCAACCACGCCGCCGAGCTGGGCGGCCAGGGGTGGTCGAACCTCGAACAGGTGATCGTGCACGAGGAGCTGGGCCGCAACACCAACGCAGTGTGGTGGCACGTCGGCGGCGCCTACAACGTGCTGGCGGAGGGGACGCCGGAGCAGATCGAGCGGTACTTGCGACCGACGCTGCGGGGCGAGCGCTGCGACGCCTACGCCGTCACCGAGCGCGAGGCCGGCTCGGATGCCGGCGGCGTGGCCGGCACGGCCGAGCGCACCGAGTCCGGCGGCTGGCGCCTGCGCGCCGAGAAGTGGTTCGTCACGACGGGCGACATCGCGGACTACTACATCGTGATGGTCAACGTTGTGGACGGCGACGCCCGCCTGCCAACGCTGTTCCTGGTCGACCGCGACGTGCTCGGCATCGAGTTCCTCGAGGATCCGCCGTTCACGCACAACTACCCGCACGGCCACCCGACGATCCTGTTCGACGTGGAGCTGCCGGCGGACGCGGTGCTGGGCGGCGAGGAGGCGATCGGCCGCGGCGACGAGCTGCAGAACCAGTGGTTCGTCGAGGAGCGGATCCACATCGCCGCCCGCTGCGTGGGCGCGATGCGGCGGCTGCTGGCCGAGACGGTGGACTGGTCGCTCGAGCGCCAGCAGTTCGGCTCGCGGATCTTCGACTTCCAGGGCGTCAGCTTCCCGCTGGCCGACTCGGCGGCAGACTGCGTCGCCGCCCGGCTGATGGTCTACCACTGCGCGGCGATGGCGGACGATCCGGCGGTCGACCGCAAGCTGGTGCATGCGCATGCGAGCATGGCGAAGCTGTTCGCCGCCGAGGCGGCCTACCGCTGTGCCGATCGCTGCGTGCAGGCGTTCGGCGGGCGCGGCTACATGCGCACGAACGTCGCCGAGCGCTTCCTGCGCGAGCTGCGCGTCGACCGCATCTGGGAGGGCACCAGCGAGATCCAGCGGCTGATCGTCGCCCGCGGCCTGGAGCGCCGCGGCGTCGACCGCCTCCTCTCGGCGTAGGCGGGGTCAGACCCCGGTAGCGTTGCACGGGTGCGCAGGGTGGCGATCATCGGGGCGAGCGGGTCGGGGAAGACGACGCTGGCGGACGCGATGGCCGAGCGCCTGGGCGTGCCGCACATCGAGGTCGACGCGATCCACCACGGCCCGAACTGGACGGAGATGCCGACCCCCGAGTTCCGGGCGAGGATGGAGCAGGTGGTGGCCGCCGACGGGTGGGTGATCGACAGCCTCTACCAGCAGAAGCTGGACGAGCTGGTGCCGCTGGCCGCGGACACGATCGTCTGGCTCGACCTCCCGCTGCACGTGACGATGGGCCGGCTCGCACGGCGCACGGCCACCCGCTACGTCCGCCGCACCGTGCTCTGGAACGGCAACCGCGAGACCCTGCGGAACGTGCTGTGGGGCCGCGACTCGCTGTTCGCGTGGGCGATCGCCCGCCACCGCGAATACCGGCGGACGCTGCCCGCGGCGTTCGCGCAGCCCGCCTACCGGGACAAGGACGTGATCCGCCTGCGCTCCGAGCGCGACGTCCGTGCCTGGCTCGGCCGGGTCAGCCGGTCTCGGGCGGCCGGCGCTGCCTGAGGCGGTCGAGCGCCGCGGCGATCCGCTCCTCCGCCTGGTCGAGCCGGGCCTGGCACAGCTCGTACAACGCCTCCCCGCGCTCCCACAGGCGCAGCGCCTCGTCCAGCGAGGTCTGCCCGCTCTCCAGCCGGCGCACGGTCTCCTCCAGCTCGTCGCGCGCCTGCTCGAACGTCAGCTCCTCGTCGCTCACTCGCTCACCTCCTCGACGCGCGCGGCCAGCCGGCCGCGGGACAGCCGCACGGCGATCTGCCGCCCGGCTGCCGTGTCCGCCGAGTCTCGCACCACGCGGCCCTGCTCGTCGAGCACAACCGCGTAGCCACGCTCCAGCGTTGCCGCCGGGCCGAGCAGCCGTAGCCTGTCGCGCGCCGCCGTCAGGCGCGTCCGCTCCCGCTCGATCCGCGCAGCCGGGTAGCGGTCGAGATAGTCGCGCTGCAGCACCAGCGTCTGCCGCCGCACGGCGATCCACGTCGTCGGATCGGCGAACGCGGGCCGGGCGGCCAGGTCGGTCAGCCGCTCCCGCGCACGCGCTGCGCCGTTCGCCAGCCCGGTCGCACCGCGGTGAAGCAGCGAGTCGAGCGCCGCCGCCTCGGCGGCGTGGTCGGGCACCACGAACTTCGCCGCCAGGCTGGGCGTCCCCGCCCGCACGTCGGCTGCGAGGTCGACCAGCGGCACGTCCTGCTCGTGGCCGATCGCCGTGACGACGGGCGTCGCCGCATCGGCCACGGCGCGCACCACCCGCTCGTCCGAGAAGGGCAGCAGGTCCTCGAAGCTGCCGCCGCCACGGGCGAGCACGATCACGTCGATCGCGGGATCACGATCGAGCAGCCTGACGGCCGCGACGATCTGCCCGACGGCGCCCGTGCCCTGCACGGCGACCTCGCGGATCCGAAACCGGGCCGGCGGGTAGCGCTCCGCCGCCGTCTCGACGACGTCTCGCTTGGCCGCGGCGTCGCTGCCGCAGATCAGCCCGATCGTCCCCGGGAGGAAGGGCAGCGGCCGCTTGTGCGCCTGATCGAACAGCCCTTCGGCCGCCAGCCGCGTGCGCAGCTCCTCGATCGCCCGCAGCAGCTGCCCCAGCCCGAAGCGCTCGAGCGCCGTCACCTCGAACGAGAACGTCCCGCGCGCCCTGTAGATCTGGCCGCGGCCGTGGACGTGCACCCGCTCGCCCTCCTGGATCGGCGGCGAGATGGCGTCCAGCCGCGTCCGCCCGATGAACGCGGGCAGCAGCGAGCCGTCGCTCAGGTCCTTCAGCGTCAGGTAGGCGAGCGCCCAGCGGTCGTTGCGCTTGAGCTCCGAGACCTCGCCCTCGACCCACACGCGGGGCAGCCGCTCGAGCCATCCGGCGACGCCCCGGTTGAACTCCGACACCGGGTACACGGCGCGGTCGCCGTACTGCGTCGGCGCCGGCCGCGCGGTCACCCGATCACGTCAAGATCTGCTCTGCCACCTGTGGCTGGCACCCTTGCTGGAGCATATCCACCGCAGTGTGGAGGTCGGCTCCGCTGCGCGCGATCCGCTCGGCGACCTGCAGCGGGTAGCCGGCCTGGAGCAGCGTGTGGAGGCGCCAGGCCTCGACCGCGTCGGCGGCGGCCGGACGGGGCTTCGTCAGCTGTGCTGAGGCCATGCGGATGATGGTAGGCAGCGCTTCGGACAGACCGCGGACCGCTTGCTAGGGTGGTCCTCTGATGTCGCGAGTGCTGCGAGGGGTGTGGCTCGAGGTGCGAGTCATCCCCGTGCTCCTCTGGAGCTTCTCGGCGATCACGCTGGGCACGGCCGTGGCCGTGGACGGCGGTGAGCTGCACGGCGGCCTGTACGTCGGCGCCATCCTGCTCGGCGTCCTCATCCAGGGGTTGCTCGCGCACTGCGTGAACGAGCTCGAGGACTGGCGCTCAGGCACCGACCGCTACGACTCGCCGCGGGTCATCTCCGGCGGCAG
Source organism: Gaiellales bacterium (assembly GCA_035537835.1). Classification (GTDB taxonomy): domain Bacteria; phylum Actinomycetota; class Thermoleophilia; order Gaiellales; family JAICJC01; genus DATLLN01. The sequence continues at coordinate 13,170 of DATLLN010000184.1, read as the reverse complement.
CAAGGTGCTGCTGAACGGCCTGCTCAGCCACCGCGGGCTGCTCGTGCTGTTCGCCGTCGCGTTCGCCGCGACCACCGTGCTCGGGCTGGCGATGGTCGCCTCGCGCGGCCTGGTGATGCTGCCGTTCGGGCTCGCCGGGGTGCTGGGCGCGGTCTGCTACACCGTGCCGCCGGTCCGGGCCGCCTACCGCCCCGTGGCCGGCGAGCTGGTCGCCTTCACCTGCCTCGCGCTGTGCGTGATCGGGGCAGCGGTGCTGCAGCACGGGACGATGGACGCCGAGCTGCTGCTGGTGGCCGCCGCGGTCGCCGGGTACGCGGTGGGGATGCTGATGGTGCACCACTTCCTCGACCACGACGCCGACCGGGCCGCCGTCCCGCAGAAGCGGACGACGATCGTTGCGCTGGGGCTGCGGCGCGGCCGCCGCTACGCGATCGCCTGGTGCGCCGGCGCGCTGGCATGCGCGGCCGCCGCGTCGCTGATCGAGCCGCTGCTGCTGCCGCTCGCGGCCTGCTACGCGCTGGGTCTGGCGGCCCACCTGCGCTGTCGGCCGGACGACGTCGAGTCGGTGACGAAGAGCGAGATGGCGATCATCGTCGCCGGCATCGGGGGCGCCCTGCTCTCGGCGGCGCTGATCGAGCCGGCCCTCGCCTGGACCCCGATCGCGGCCGCGGCGCTGATCGCCGCGGAGCTGCGGATCGCCGTGCCCCCGGCCCAGGGGACGCCCGCCTGATCGCCGCGGAGCAGCTGGAGCGGGCGCGCGACGCGGCTGCCGAGGGCGCCGCCGCCGACGAGTCGGTGGTGGCCGTGCTGCCCGCGGAACCGGGCGTCGGCGCGCTGGTCTACCTGGTCGCGTTCGACCGCCAGGGCGAGCTGACCTACCTGGCGCTGGACGAGGGCCACCGGCCGGTCGACGACCGCCGCCTGGTGCGCGACGCGGTCGCCATGCTGGCACTGGCCGAACGGGCGGAGGAGGTCGCCGGTGCGGCCGTGGCCGAGGAGTTGGCAGCCGCCCTCGAGGCATCGGCCGCCGAGTTGGACGCCGGCGGCTACGCCGCGGTCGCTGCCGCCGCACGCGGGGCGGCGGCCAGGGCGGTGGCGCTGGATCAGGTTGCGCAGGGGCCGCGGGTGGCGACGCCCGCCTATCTCGACCGGCTGGCGGCCACGGCACTGGAGCTGGGCGCGGCGCTCGCCGCCTACGAGATCGAGCTGTCCTCGGTCGGCAGCGATGAGGCGGCCGGTGGCGCGCTGCCGGAGCACCTGCACGACGCCTGGCGGGCCGCCGCGCTGGCCCGCTCGGCCGGGAGCCCGGGAGAGCTGCCGGTGCTGCTCGCGGCCACCACCGGCGCCGCCGAGGCGCTCGCGGACGATGTCGTGGAACGCTACCGCGTCCCGCTCGTATGATCTCCCCGTGCGCATCGTCGACCGCCTGATCGCCACGTCGCTGCCGGTCGTGCCGCGACCCGTCGTGCGGCGGTTCGCCGACCGCTACATGGCCGGGGAGCGGCTGGACGACGCGATCGCCACGGTCGGCCGGCTGAACCGGCTGGGTGCGTCGGCGACGGTCGACGTGCTCGGCGAGTTCGTTCGTGACCGCGAACAGGCTGCGCACACAGTCGAGCAGTACCTGGAGGCGCTCGACGCGATCGCCCGCACCGGCCTCGACGCCAACGTCTCGGTCAAGCTGACCGCGGTCGGCCTGGAGATCGAGCCGGCGCTCGCGCTGGGCAATGCCCGCCAGATCGTCCAGTCCGCCGCCTCGCTGGGCAACTTCGTCCGCATCGACATGGAGCACTCCGCGGTCACCGAAGAGACGCTCGACGTCTACACGACGCTCCGCCGCGAGGGCTTCGACAACGTCGGCATCGTCCTTCAGTCGTGCATGCGCCGGTCGGTGTCCGACGTCCGCAGCATGGCCAAGCTGAAGCCGCGGGTGCGCCTGGTCAAGGGCATCTACGTCGAGCCGCCGTCGATCGCCTACACCACGCCCGCCCAGATCAACGCCAGCTTCGAGCGGCTGATCGAGGAGCTCGCCGACATCGGCAGCCACATCGCGGCGGCCACCCACGACGAGCAGCTGATCGCGGCGATGCAGCGGGTGGCGCGCGAGCGATCCCTGTCGCGCGACATGTACGAGTTCCAGATGCTGCTCGGCGTGCGCGAGGGGCTGCGCGACCGGCTGCTCGCCTCGGGCGAGCGCGTCCGCATCTACGTCCCCTACGGCGACGCCTGGTACGGCTACTCGATCCGCCGCCTGAAGGAGAACCCCAGCATCGCCGGGTACGTCGCACAGGATGTCGCCCGGCGGCTGGTTCGCCGGTGACGACCGCCGACCTGGTCGAGCGCTGGCGGCGCCACGAGGGGCCGCTGGGCGATCCCGGCACGCCGCCGCCGGTGTGGCAGCGGGCGGAGGGCAGCCACGTCTGGGACGCCGACGGGCGCCGCTACCTCGACCTGTCGTCGGGGTTCGGCGTCGCCGCGGTCGGCCACGCCAACCCGCGCGTGGTCGAGGCGGTGCGCGCCCAGGCCGGGAAGCTGCTCCACGGGCTCGGCGACCTCCACCCGACCGCGGTGCGGATCCGGCTGGCCGAGCGGCTGGCCTCGGTCGCTCCGTTCGGCCTGACCCGCGCGCTGTGGTCGCTGACCGGCGCCGGCGCCGTCGAGCTGGCGCTGAAGACGGCGCTTCTGGCGACCGGCCGCAGCGAGGTGATCGCGTTCCGCGGTGGCTACCACGGCACATCGCTGGGCGCGCTCGGCGTCTGCGGATGGCCGCCGTTCCGCCGGCCGTTCGAGGCCTGGCTGCCGGCCCTCGACCTGGTCGAGTGGGGCGGCGTGCCCGCCTTCGGCGAGAGCGTCGCCTGCGTGGTGGTCGAGCCGATGCAGGGCCGCGGCGGCATCGTCCCGCCGCCCGACGGCTGGCTGCAGACGCTGCGCTACGAGTGCGACCGCTGGGACGTGCTGCTGGTGGTCGACGAGGTGTTCACCGGCCTCGGGCGCACCGGCTCGATGTGGATGAGCGAGGCCGAGGGCGTGCGGCCCGACCTGCTGGTTTGTGGCAAGGCGCTGGGCGGCGGCCTGCCGCTGGCCGCTGTGCTGGGGACGCCCGAGCTGATGGACCGCGCATGGGCCGGCCACGGCGAGGTCGCGATCGACACCCACACGCATCTGGGCAGCCCGCTCTCCTGCGCCGCCGCGCTGGCGGTGCTCGACGTGCTCGAGGACGAGCGGCTGCCCGAGCGCGCCGCCCGGCTCGGCGAGCGGGTGCGCGACGCGCTGCCCGGTGTGCGCGGGCGCGGCCTCGGGCTGGGACTGCCGTGTGACGCCGTGCGGGCGTGCGAGCGGCTGCTCGAGCTGGGCGTGATCGCCGTGCCCGCAGGGAGGGAGGCCGAGGTGCTCGAGCTGAGCCCGCCGCTGACCATCTCGGAGGAGGATCTCGACCGGGGCATCACGGCCGTGCGGGAGGCCGTCCCGTGATGGTCTCCACCCGGTATGTGACGGTGGCCTGCCTGTTCGTCACCTGCCTGATCATGTCCAACATCCTGGCCGTCAAGCTGACGGAGGTCGACGGCCGGGTTCTCGACGCGGGCAACGTTGTCTTCCCGATCTCGTACATCATCGGCGACGTGCTGACCGAGGTCTGGGGGTTCAAGGCTGCGCGCCGCGTGATCTGGATCGGCTTCGCCTGCAACCTGCTGGCCGCCCTGGCGATCCAGGCGGCGATCCACCTGCCGGCGGCGGGGTTCTGGCAGGACCAGGAGGCGTACGAGACGATCCTCGGGTTCTCCTGGCGGCTGCTGCTGGCCTCGTTCTGCGCGTTCCTGGTCGGCGAGTTCACCAACTCGGCGATCATGGCGAAGATGAAGGTGGCCACCGAGGGCCGCTGGCTGTGGTCGCGGACGATCTCCTCGACCCTGGTCGCCGAGGCGCTCGACTCGACCATCTTCGTGACCATCGCCTTCGCGGGCACCGGCGCGCCGCTGCTGAACACGATCACCACCAACTGGGTGCTCAAGTCCGGCTACGAGATCATCGCGACCCCGCTCACGTACCTCGCCGTCGGCTACCTGAAGCGGGCGGAGGGCGTCGACGTCTACGACCGGGACACGCGGCTCGTCCCGATCGAGCTCTAGCGGACGCCGCTAGTGTTGACCGGTCTCGTCGCCCTTGGTGGTGCCGTGGCCGAGATGGTCGAGCTCGACGAGCTTCTGCTCGCCGTAGCGCCTGACCGGATCGTCCTCCGGCAGATCGGCGATCAGGTCGCGAACGCGAACGGCGATCTGGTACGCGAACTGCGGCGTCGCCGGCGCCCACAGCGTGTCGATGTCGCGCCTCGTCACCTGGCTCATCGGCGGGGGAGCATACCCGAACCCTCGTTCACCACCTCGTCACATCCCGGACACCGTCCCGCGACCCCGGCGACGCGGCCGGATGCGCATCATGCAGGCATGATGAATCAGACACATGAGCACGAGCGCGCGGCGCTCGACCAGGGGCTGCTCGATGGAGGCAGCCTTGCGGCCAGAATGCTGTCGGCGGCGGCGGAGAGCGGGATGCGCCGCGACGCCGCGCGGGCGAACGTCGTCCTCGCATTCGAGCCGGACGTCAGCCATCACCTACGCGCGGCGATCCCCAGCCCCGACGCGGACATCGACCTGATCAGACGCCGTGAGCGAACCCGCGGCCTGGTCGAGCGAATGGTGGAGCTCGCGTTGCGCGTCGCAGACATCGCGCGGCTGGCGTCGCGACCGGGTGCGCCGGCGATCGATGAGCTCGACCGGCTGTGCCGGCTCTCCGAGATCACCGCAGCCTCCGGCCGGGCACTGCTGACGGCCCCGGAGTCGGCGTTCCAGCCGCTCGCCGAGGTGCTCGACGAGCTCCTGTGCCGAGCCGAGGGTGCGGCGCAGCGATCGGCACAGATCCTCGACGGCAGGAGCGCGTCGTGCCTCGCGTCCTGATCGCCGAGGACGACCGCGTGATCGCCAATGCGATGGCCACGCATCTGCGACATGCCGGGATGGACGTCGAATGGGCCGATCGCGGCGACCGGGCGATCCGCAAGATCCGGTTCGAGCGACCGGATGTCGCGGTGATCGATCTGATGCTGCCGGGTATGGACGGCTGGCGGGTGATCGAATCGCTCCGGGCGGACGACGTCCAGATCCCGGTGATCGTGATCAGCGCGCGAGCCTCGGAGCAGGACAAGGTCCACGCGCTCGGGATCGGCGGCGACGACTACCTGGCCAAGCCGTTCGGAATGAACGAGCTCGTGGCGAGGGTGAACGCGGCCGTCCGGCGGGCGAACGTGCCTCGCGCCGCGCCCGTCGACGAGCGGGTTGAGGTGCCGGGCCTGGTGATCGACCCGGCGCTGCACCAGGCATTTCTCGACGGCCGGGACGCCGAGCTGACGCGCACCGAGTTCCGCCTGCTGCTGGTCCTGGCCTCCGAGCGCGGGCGCGTGCAGACGCGCGACCAGCTGCAGCAGCGGGTCTGGGGCGTGCCCCATCGGCCACGCGACCGGTCGGTCGACGTGTGCGTGCGCAAGCTGCGCGAGAAGCTCGACTACCGGTCGACCACGCACACCTACATCCACACGCACTACGGCGTCGGCTATCGCTTTGACGCCGTTCCCCTGAAGCGCTGAGGCCGGCGCCGGACTAGGCCGGCTGGGCCACGCCCTGCGGCGTCGCGATCGCCTCGCCGCTCTCGCTGTCGAAGAAGTACAGGCGCGAGGTGTCGACGGCCAGGCGCAACATCTCGCCCTGCTTGCAGCGGCTGCGGGCGTCCACCCGGGCGGTGCAGGCGACGCGGCCGGCGTCGACCATCAGCGGGATCTGCAGGTCGCCCCCCTCGTCCTCGGCGATCGCCCGCGTGTCCGCGGTGTCGACCGGCGGCGCGTCCAGCGTGAACAGGACGTTCACCTCGGAGCCCAGCTCCTCCGTGACCTCGACCTGGACGTCGATGGTCGGCCGCGACTCGTCGCGCTCCAGCGAGGCGTCGGCGAAGTCAGTCGGGCGGATGCCCATCGCGACCGTCCTGCCGTCGAAGGAGTGCAGCTCGCTGCCCTGCTGCAGCGGCAGCGACGACGACCCGAACCGCACCGTCCCTCCGTCGATCCGCGCCTCGATCAGATTCATGGACGGGGAGCCGATGAACGCCGCGACGAACAGGTTGGTGGGATCCCAGTAGAGGGCGTGAGGGGTGTCGAGCTGCTGCACGACGCCCTCCTTCATCACGGCCACGCGGTCGCCCAGGGTCATCGCCTCGACCTGGTCGTGGGTCACGTAGATCGTGGTCGTGCGCAGCTTGTCGCGTAGCCGCGCCAGCTCGGCGCGCATCTGGACGCGCAGCTTGGCGTCGAGGTTGGACAGCGGCTCGTCCATCAGGAACGCGCGCGGCTCGCGCACCATCGCGCGCCCGATCGCCACGCGCTGGCGCTGGCCGCCGGAGAGCTGCGCCGGCTTGCGTTCGAGCAGGGCGTCGAGGCCGAGGATGTGCGCGACCTCGGTGACCTTGGCCTGGCGCAGGGCCTTCGGCGTCCGGCGCATCTTGAGGCCGATGCCGAGGTTCTGGGCGACCGTCATGTGCGGGTACAGCGCGTAGTTCTGGAACACCATCGCGATGTCCCGGTCCTTGGGCGTCATGTCCGTGACGACCGTGTCGCCGATGATCACCTCGCCGTCGGTCAGCTCCTCGAGCCCGGCGACGAACCGCAGCAACGTCGACTTGCCGCAGCCCGCCGGCCCGACCAGCACCATGAACTCGCCGTCGCCGACCTCGAGCGACACGTCGTTGACCGCAATCACGTCGCGCCCGAACACCTTTGTGACCCCGTCGAGGACGATCTGCGCCACGTTCACACCCTCCCGTCGCCTGCGAGCCGCTCGTCGGTGAGCTTCTCGCGTACCTTCGCATACGCGCCGTTGGACGCGCCCAGCCGGTCGAGGCCGAGCAGTGCCGAGCCGACCACCGGCGGCCCCGTCAGCGGTCGCATCCGGGCCTTCGGTGCCACCGAAAGGATACCGGCGGTCACGCATTCCATGAAGTGCGGATCGCCCCCGCGGAGGATGCCGCCTCCCAGCGCCACGTCGACGTCGAGGCGCGTCATCCGCAGGCGCCGGAGCGCCGATCGCACCATCCCCGCCACCTCGTCGGCGAGGTGCTCGACCAGCGCGCGCGAGGGCGCATCCCCTTCGGCCGCGCAGCGCATGACCAGTGGCGGCAGCTGGGTCAGCCGTCGCTTCTCGACCCTCCCCGTGTGGATCGCCTCGGTCACGGCGAGCGGGGCGCGCAGGCCGAAGTGGTCGGGGACGGCGCGCTCCAGGAGGCTCTTCGGCCCGCGGCCGTCCCGGCTGCGGACGGCGGTTGCCAGGGCCATCTCGCCCATCCAGCCGCCACCGCCCTCGTCGCCCGAGATCTGGCCGAGCGCGGCATAGCGCACCGTGCGGCCGCTCGGGCTGACGGCCGCGCAGTTGAGTCCCGTGCCGCAGACCACGCCGACGCCCCACTGGCGGTCGGTACCCGCGCGCAGCACGGCGAAGGTGTCGTTGCGGACGATCACCTCGTCGGCCACGCCGAGGCCGCGCATCGCCTTGGTCAGGCGGCGGTCGTCGACCGGCAGGTCGTCGCCGGCGATGCAGAACACGCCGACGTCGGCGCGTGCGCCCGGCGCGCCGCCGACCTCCTGCAGCACCCGCACCAGCGCCTCGACGGAGCCGTCATGATCCTCGGGCGAGAACGACGTGCCGCGCCCGCGGACGGCGGCGATCACCCGTCCGTCCGCGCCGATCAGCGCCGCGTCGATCTTGGTGGCGCCGCTGTCGACGGCGAGGACCGTCGCGCGCCTAGAGCTCATCGATGCCCACCAGCTCGGCGCCGTCGGCGCGCAGGTCGTCGACGACCTGCCCCAGCGTATCGGCCGTCACGTCCGGCCAGGCATGCAGCAGCACGCGGGCGCCGTCGCCGTGCTCGCGCACGCCGTCGCGCACCCGCCCGCGCAGCTGGCCGGCCGCCAGCCCCGCCTCCCAGTCGCTGGCGTCCACGTCCCAGTCCACGACGCGATAGCCCATGCCGTCGAGCAGCTCGCGGATGTGCGGGTCGTCCTGCCCCGCGCCGTAGGGGCAGCGGAACCACGGGCGCGGATCGACGCCCGCCGCCTCGGCGATGGCCTCTCCGGCATCGGTGACCGAGGCGCGGATGCCGTCGTCGGTCAACTCGGGCATTCGGGAGTGCGAGCTCGAGTGGTTGCCGATCACGTGCCCGTGCTCCGCCAGGCGGCGCGCCAGCGCGGGGTTCGCGCTCGCCCACCGTCCCTGCAGGAAGAACGACGCGCGCGCACCGGCCGCATGGAGCGCGTCGGCGACCGTCGCCGGGTTGCCCGGGCGGCAGGGATGGTCGGGATGCTCGGTGTCGATCGTCAGGGCGACCCTCAAGCGCTCACTCCCTGGTGGTCACCTTGGCTGCGATCGAGAACTCGCCCGGCGTGCGGCCGCGCTCGGCGGCGAGCCGCCAGGCCAGCAGCTGCGCGGGGAGGATGGCCACCGCGGGGGCGATGCCCGTGCCCAGCGGCCCGACGGCCAGCCCCCGGGCGCCGTCCGGCGCGGCGCCGTCCTGCGACACGACCAGCACCGGGCTGCCTGCGGCCACGAGCTCGCCGGCCAGCCCCATGTCGAGGTGGCGCGTTCGCGGCTCCGTGGCGAACACCATCGCCGCGAGATGCGGCCCGGCCAGCTCGAGCGGGCCGTGGCGGAACTGGGCGGTCTGCAGCGACTCGGCCGGCAGCTGGGCCGCCTCCTTGAGCGTCAGCGCGCCCATCTCCGCCGCCGCCCGCGCGCAGCCGCGGCCGAGCAGCGCGAGCACCGACCGGTCGCCGAACCAGCCGGCGAGGTCGGCGGCGTCCTCGTCGGGGGTCGTCAGCATGTTGTCCATGCTGTCGGCCGCCGCGGCGGTGCCGTCGCCATCGCCGGCGACGGCGCAGAGAGCGACCAGCGCGGCGGCGAACGTCATCGTCGAGGGGCCGTGCTCCTCGCCGGCCCGGGTGTCGAGCGCGATCGATGCCGCCCGTGCCAGCGTGTTGTCGGTGCCGTTCGTCACGCTGACCAGCGTGGGCTGTGCGGTCGCCGGGCGGCTCGCCAGCGCATCGGCCAGGCGCACCAGCTCTGCGCTCTCGCCGGACTGGCTGACGGCGACCAGCAGCGTGCCCGCGCCTACGGACGCCAGCCGGAAGTGCAGCAGCTCGGCGCTGTCGACCATCGACGTGCGGACGCCCTGCGACGCGAGCTGGGTGACGGGGGAGTAGCACGCGTCATAGGAGCTGCCCATGCCCGTGAACACGATCGCGTCCGCGTCCCTGGCTGCGGCCCGCAGGCGCTCCATCGGGGCGTGCTGCTCGGCGATGCCGGCCGACGCCCGTCGCATCGCATCGGGCTGTCCGGCGATCTCGCTGAGAAAACTGTCAGGAAACTTTCCTAACGATTTCACTTCGCGATCAGGATACCGTAGGATGCCGGCGGATGGGAGGCCATCGATGAAAGTCGCGGTGATCGGGGGCGGCAGCACCTACACCCCCGAACTGGTCGAGGGCTTCGGCCTCCGGCAGGGTGTGTTGCCCGTCGAGGAACTGGTGCTGCACGACATCGACCAGCACCGGCTGGACGTCGTCGGAGGCCTCGCGGAGCGGATCCTCCGCAAGCTCGAGTTCCCGGGCAAGCTGTCCACGACCACCGACCGCGAGGCGGCGATCGAGGGCGCGGACTTCGTGCTCGTGCAGCTGCGGATCGGCGGCCTCGCGGCGCGGCTGACGGATGAGACGATCCCCCCGAAGTTCGGGCTGATCGGCCAGGAGACGACCGGCGCCGGCGGCTTCGCCAAGGCGCTGCGCACCGTGCCCGTGGTGCTCGAGATCGCCGAGGACACCGCACGCCTGGGCGCACCCGGCGCGTGGCTGCTCGACTTCACGAATCCCGCCGGCCTGGTCACGCAGGGCCTGATCGACCACGGGCACCGCGCAATCGGACTGTGCAACATCCCCATCGGCTTTCAGCGCGAGCTCGCCAAGCAGCTCGGGGTCGAGCCCGAGCGGGTGCAGCTGGAGCACGTCGGGCTCAACCACCTGTCGTGGGAGCGCAAGGTTCTGGTCGACGGGGAGGACCGCCTCCCCGGCCTGATCGACACCTACTCCGACCAGCTGGGCGAGGAGGTCGACCTGCCGGGCGAGCTGGTCCGACTCAACCGCGCGCTGCCGTCGTACTACCTGCGCTACTTCTATCTGACGTCCGACGTGGTGGCCAAGCAGGCGACGGAGAAGAGCCGGGCCCGCGAGGTGATGGAGATCGAGGCCGGGCTGCTGGAGATGTACGCCGATCCGGCGCTTGACGTGAAGCCCAAGCTGCTCGAGCAGCGCGGCGGCGCCTTCTACTCGGAGGCGGCGGCGATGCTGGTCGAGTCGCTGCACACCGACCGCGGCGACGTCCAGGTGGTCAACGTACGCAACGACGGTGCGATCCCCAACATGGACGACGACGCCGTCGTCGAGGTTGCGTGCCGGATCGACCGGAAGGGCGCGCACCCGCTCCCCGTCGACCCGTTGCCGCCAGAGTGGCTGGGAGTGGTCGAGGCCGTGAAGGCCTACGAGCGGCTGACCGTGCGCGCGGCGGTCGAGGGTGACCGCGACCTCGCGCTGAAGGCGCTGATCGCTCACCCGCTGGTCGCCGACTACCGGGTGGCCAAGCCGCTGCTGGAGGAGCTGCTCGCCGCGAACCGGGCGCTCCTACCGCGGTTCGCCTGAGCAGGCGTCCTCCGCAGCGGAGCAGCGGTGCGATAGAGTCAGCGCTGATACCAGGTGCTGCCGAGACTCGCCTACCCGGGCTCCACGTCGTCCGCCGGTACGTGCTCAAACGGGGATAGATGTGGACGCTGAATCGCATCAGCCGGAAGACACTGCGCCGCTCCTGGCGGCAGTGATCGACGGCGGTTCGGGCGCCGCCGACGACTGCATGGCGCTGATGGCGCAGCGCACCGAGGTGATCGCCCGCGTGTCGTCCGTCGTCCAGGCGATTTCCGCGCTGGGAACGGCGCTCCGCGAGGAGGACGGCGCGGTCGTCATCGTCTGCCCGGCATCGCGTGTGCCCGAGCTCGCCGCGGCGCTGCCGGGAGACCGCGCCGAGCCGCGGATGCCGCTCACCGCCCGCGAGCTGCAGGTGCTGGTGCTGATCGCCGACGGGCTGACGAACCGCGAGATCGCCCAGCAGCTGGGGATGGTCGAGCAGTCCGTCAAGAACCACATCTCGAACCTGCTGCGCAAGCTGCGCGCGCCCAACCGCACCGCGGCCGTGACCGCGGCGCGGCAGAACGGCCTGCTCAGCTGACGGCGTGCCGGCGGCGCCGGCGCAGGGCCATCGCGCAGCCGCCCGCCGCCAGGATGGCCGCGGCGAACCCCGCGGCGATCGGCACCCACGGCCGATCGCCGTCGGAGCCGGTCGCTGTGGAGCCCGCCGTGCGGTGCGGTACGGGTGCTGCCTTCTCCAACTGTAGGTCGTCGAGGCGGATCCGGCCCACGATCTGACCGGCGGCGACCAGCTGCAGAGCGCGATCGCCCTCGACGCCGATGGCGAGCCGTGCGATGTCGCGGGTCATCGACTTCGGGATGTCGATGCACATCGCGAACCGGTGAACCGTGTCGAGCGCATGCACGAAGGCTGAGCTGCCGTCGGGAGCCTGGTACAGCGTGAACTCCCACCGGCCGCCCGGCCCGGTCGCCCGCTGCACGGGGACGCCCTGCATCGTCGTCGAGCCGGCCCAGCGCTCGGCGATGACGCCCGGGAGCAGTTTTCTCTTCTGCGTGTCGTAGGCACGCACCCGGTACGCGCTGTCGGCGGGGCCGCCGACATGCTGGATCAGGTAGAGGGTTGTTGCGTCGGGCGATAACGCATCAAACGAGAAATCGCCGCGCAGCTTGACGATGTGGTACCGGTGGCGCTGGGTTGCGTACAGCAAGAGCCGCGTCCACCGCGCTGGATACCGTGCGGCAGGGGTTCCCATGACGAGCAGCTTGAGGTTCCGGCTGATCCCGCCCGTGTCGCCGTTCGTCGTCAGCCGCCAGGTGCCCCAGAACCCCGGGAGTACGCGCATCCACGACACGCGGCCGCCATCGGTGCGGATCGCTTCCAGCACGGTGCGCTTCCCGAGCGGCACCGTGACGTAGCGGATTCCGCCCCGGGGCGACGAGACCCCGTCGAGGGTGTATGACACGCCGATCTGCGGCCCGTCGGCGTGGGCGACGCCCGGTGCTGCGAGGAGCGCGAGTGCGGCGAGTGCGGCTGCACGGCGGATCACGCTGAATGTACGGCCGAGCGCCCGGGTCGCGTCCCGCCGGCGGTGCCAATTCGGCAACGACCCGTCACGAACCGGTGCCGAAAGCGTCACGCTGGGCGTCGGCCCTGGCACTGTGCCCGGCACCGAGCCTGGCACCGTGCCCGGCACTGTGCCCGGCACGCCCTGGCCGGCCCGACGCCAGGCCGGCCGGCCGGGCGGCTACGCGGCCGTCAGGGCACGCAGCTCGTCGGCGTGGCGCTGCACCTTGGCGATCGCCTCGACCACGTGCTCGACGCCCTCGCGCCCGGCCCGGAACACGTTCTCGTTGAGGTAGACGGCGCGGCGCTCGCCCGCCTCCTCGGCGACCGGGAACGACCACCGCGACGGATCCAGCGCCTCCGCGTGCTCGACGCACACCGGCAGCCGCGACAGCTTCGGCTGGAACAGGTCGTAGCGGCTCATCGGCGGGTACTGGAGCTCGGCGGGAATGCCCTCGGCCTCGAGCGCGGCCACGACGGCCTCGTTGCCCGCGCTGGCGAACTCGTCGGGGTCGATCGCGAACAGATACCGGTAGAAGCCCCAGCGCGTGATCCGCGGGTCGATCGCGTTCAGGCGGACACCGTTCAGGCCGGCTGCCAGCTCCTCGAACAGCCGTGCGCCCCGCTCGCGCTCGGCGCGCTGCTCCTCGTAGCGGTCGAGCTGGGTGCACAGCAGCGCGCTGAGCGCGAGCGGGGTGCACGGCTGTTCGAGGAGCTGGCAGCCTGCCTGACCGGTGTCCGCCTGAACACGATCGACCCGCGGATCACGCGCTGGGGCTTCTACCGGTATCTGTTCGCGATCGACCCCGACGAGTTCGCCAGCGCG
>DATLLN010000183.1:0-24767 GCA_035537835.1 Gaiellales bacterium | reverse complement strand
CGAATGCGATGGAGCTCGCTTCGCGCGACGTCATCTCGCGGGCGGAGCAGACCGAGATCGACGAGGGCCGCGGCGTCGACGGCTGCGTGCTGCTCGACCTCACGCACCTCGGCGCGAAGCGGATCAAGGAGCGCCTGCACGGGTCGCGCGAGCTGGCGATGGACTACGCAGGCGTCGACCCGATCGACGAGCCGATCCCGGTGCGGCCCGGCTCCCACTACCACATGGGCGGCGTCGACACGGACATGTTCGGGCGCACCCTGCTGCCCGGCCTGTATGCCGCCGGCGAGGCAGCCTGCGTGTCGGTGCACGGCGCGAACCGGCTGGGCGGCAACTCCCTGCTCGAGACCGTGGTGTTCGGCCGCCGGTCCGGCGCGTCCGCCGCACAGGACGTTCGCTCGAACGGCACCGGCGGCGTCTACCCGCCGGCCGCCGTGCGCGCAACCGAGCGCAGGCTGGAGGCGATGGTCGACCAGAGCACCGGCGAGCGCCCGCACGTGATCCGCCAGGAGCTGGCCGACACGATGTACGAGAACGTCGGCATCTTCCGCACCGAGGAGAAGCTCGAGGAGGCCAAGGTCAAGATCGGCGAGATGCGCGAGCGGTACGCCCGCGGCGTGCTGGTGCACGACAAGGGCCGGTCGTTCAACACCGACCTGATCCAGGCGCTGGAGCTGGGGTCGATGCTGGAGATGGCCGACTGCCTGGTCACCGGAGCGATCGCCCGCACCGAGAGCCGCGGCGCCCACAGCCGTCTCGACTTCCCCGAGCGGGACGACGAGAACTGGCTGCGCCATACGATCGCCCACTACGACGACGGCCAGGTGCGGCTCGACTACAAGGACGTCACCATCACCGAGCACCAGCCCACCGTCCGCAGCTACTGAGCCACTCTTAGAGGAGCCCATGCAAGTCACCCTCAAGATCCAGCGGTACAACCCGGAGACGGAAGCCGGCGGCGTGGAGACGTACACGGTCGACGCTGCCGAGGAGGCGACGCTGCTCGACGTCCTGGATGTGATCAAGGACGAGGTCGACGGCTCGCTCAGCTACCGCAAGTCGTGCCGGATGGCCGTCTGCGGCTCGTGCGGCATGCGCATGGACGGCGCTGCGGTGCTGGCCTGCAAGACGCCGGTCAAGCCGCTGGTCGACGAGGGCCACGTCCCGGTCATCTCGCCGATGGGCAACCTGCCGGTGATCAAGGACCTGGTCGTGGACATGGGCCCGTTCTGGGAGAAGTTCCGCGCGATCAAGCCGTACCTCGACGACACCGACTCCGACCCGCCTGTCAAGGAGTGGCGCGTCCAGCAGGAGGAGCTCGACCAGATCATGAAGGAGGCGCTGTGCATCCAGTGCGGGTGCTGCGTCTCGGAGTGCAACTCGATGGAGGCCGACCCGGACTTCCTGGGCCCGGCGGCGCTGGCCAAGGCGGCGCGGTTCGTCTACGACGTCCGCGACCGGGGCGGTAAGAGCCGCCTAGAGCTGGTCAACGGCCAGCACGGCGTGTGGGACTGCACGCGCTGCTACTTCTGCCAGGAGCGCTGCCCCAAGGGCGTCGATCCGCGTGACGCGATCGCCAAGGTGGGCGCCCGGATCTACCAGGAGGGGATGCACGGCGACCGCGGCGCGCGCCATGCGAAGGTGTTCGTCAAGTCGACGTACAAGACCGGCTACCTGCTGGAGACGAACCTGGTGCCGGAGACGGTCGGCGCCGTGGCCGCGATCAAGGACATCCCGTTCGCGATGAAGCTGGTGCGCGCCGGCAAGGTGCCGAACCCGCTGAAGCCGCACAAGGCGAAGAAGCTCGACGAGGTGAACAAGCTGAACAAGCTCGTCGGGGAACAGGAGAAGGACGAGCTCAGGCGGGCGTCCGCGGGCCCCGCGAGAGGCGACTAAAGGACGGACGTTGAAGAGCAGCTATGCCTACTACCCGGGCTGTCTGGCCAGCCTGTCACAGAAGGAGCTCGATACCTCGACGCGCGCGATCGCCGAGCGGCTGGGGTTCGAGCTGGTCGACATCCCCGGCTTCACGTGCTGCGGCGCGGGTGACGTGCACGAGGCGCGCCCCGAGTACTACCTCCATCTGAACGCGCGGATCCTGGGCCAGGCCGAGCAGCTCGGCCAGGACACGTTGCTCACCATCTGCAACGTCTGCACGCTCAACCTGCGCCAGGCCGACCGCAAGCTGAAGGACGACCCGGAGCTGCTGGCCCGCGTCAACGACAACCTGCGCGAGGTCGGCGCGGCGACCTACTCCGGCGGCGTCGAGGTGCGCCACCTGCTGTGGGAGATCGCCGAGGGCGAGGGCTACGAGCGGCTCAAGCAGGTCGCGTCGAAGCCGCTCACCGGCCTGCGCGTCGCGCCCTTCTACGGCTGCCAGATCCTCCGGCCGTCCAAGCTGCTCGGTTTCGAGGATCCCGACCGACCCCAGTCGCTGGAGCGGATCATCGAGGCGTGCGGCGCCGAGCCGGTGGACTACCCGTCCAAGATCCGCTGCTGCGGGTTCCCGATCGTGCTGGCCCGCGAGGAGGTCGCGCTGGGCGAGCTGATCCAGCCGCTGGCGGAGGCAAAGGAGGCGGGTGCCGACATGATCGTCACACCCTGCCCGCTCTGCCACCTGTCGCTTGATGCCTGGCAGGGCAAGGCGTCGCGGGAGGCCGACCTGGAGTTCGACCTGCCGATCCTCCATCTGGCGCAGCTGGTCGGCGCGGCCGCCGGGCTGTCCTACGACGAGCTGCTGTTCAAGCGGCACGTGGTCAAGGTGGACCCCGTGGTCCACAAGATCTACGCCGAGCACTGATCCGAGCCGGGTGGCTCCGAGCTACGCAGCACTCCTGCGTCCGCCGTACCGGGCGCTGCTGATCACCGCCCTGGGGGCGACGTTCCTTGGGGCGGTCGACGCGTTGATGGTGGTCACGGCGCTGCCGACCGCCGCGCAGGAGATCGGCGGCGTCGACCGGATCGCGCTGGCCGTCGGCGCATCGATGGTGACGATCGTGATGACGTTGCCGGTCGCCGGCAGCGTGATCGACCGCTACGGGGTGGCTCGCTCGTTCGGCATCGCCTGCGTGCTGTTCGCGGTGGCCAACGTGCTCGGCGGGCTGGCCGGGAGCATGGAGATGGTCGCCGTGGCGCGGGCGATCCTCGGGCTGGGCGCCGGGTTCATGTTCGCAGTGCCGCTCGGCCTCTTCGCGCTGTACGTGCCGGACGACCTGCGTCCGCGCGCGTTCGGCCTGAACGCGGCGATGTGGGGCGTTGCAGCGATCATCGGGCCGGCCCTGGGCGCCGCGCTGACAGGCACGCTCGGCTGGCGCTGGGTGTTCTGGATCAACCTGCCGATGATCGTGGCGATCGCGTGGTCGGCCCGGCTGGCGATGCGCGCGCACCCGGAGCGGCCCGCCGTGCCGGAGCGACGGCCGCTGAACCTGGTCGGCCCGGTGCTGCTCGGCCTGTCGGTGGCGCCGCTGCTCGCCTCCGAGCACTGGATCGCGCCGCTGGCGATCGTGCCGGCGGTGCTGTTCTTCTTTCACGAGCGCAGCACCCCGTCGCCGGTGTTCACCCACCGCAGGATCTCGTTGGCCGCGAACGTCGCGGCGTTCGCAGCGGGCGCCGCCTTCCTGGGCGCCGAGGTGTACCTGCCGGTGCAGCTCCAGGTCGGCTTGGGCGAGCCGATCTGGGTGGTCGGCTCGGCGCTGGTGCTGGCGACGATCGGCTGGACGACCGGGTCGATGAGCGCCGCCCGGCTGGGCGTGGGCTTCGGCGAGCAGATCTTCTGGGGGACGACGATCGTCTTCGCCGGGACGCTGGTGATGGCCGTGCCGACCGGTGGGCCGGTGCTGCCGATCCTCGCCTACGGCGTCGCCGGGCTGGGCATGGGCGTCGCCTCGCCGGCGCTGTTCACGGCGGTGCTGGCCGACAAGCGGGAGGGCCGCGAGGGACAGGCGACCTCGTCGATCCCGCTGGCCCGCCAGGCCGGGGCAGGGGTGGGCACGGCGATCGCCGGCCTGGTGTTCGAGTCCTCGCTCTCGGAGTCGACGATCCGCGCGGCCGAGAAGGCCGGCGCGCACGTGCCGGCGGTCATCCCCGGCGCCCGGCACACGTACGTCGCCGCCGCTGCGCTGGGCGCGATCGGCGTGATCGCCAGCCGCTGGCTGCGGGACGAGCGCGAGCCGGCGGCGGCTGAGCAACAGCAGCGCGAGATGGCAGCGAGCTAGAGCCTACGGCACACCCCCAGTGCTTCCTCACCCCTCTGGCACAATGGGCGCGTGGGCGCGACCACTGCCGATCTGACCGACCAGCTGCGCAGCTGGTTCGGATTCGCCGACTTCCGGCCGGGCCAGCGCGAGGCGTGCGAGGCCACGCTGGCCGGCCGCGACGTGCTCGCGATCATGCCCACCGGGTCGGGCAAGTCGCTCTGCTACCAGCTGCCTGCGCTGATCGACGGGCAGCTGACGCTGGTCGTCTCGCCGCTGATCGCGCTGATGCAGGACCAGTACGCCGCGCTCCGCGCACGCGGCCTGGACGGCGTCGAGATGATCGCCTCGAGCATGACCAGCGAGGCGGTCGCCGAGACGCTGGCCCGCGTCCGCGCCGGTGAGGTGCGCCTGCTGTACGTCGCGCCAGAGCGGTTCTCGAGCCGCCGGTTCCTGGAGGCGATCGAGGCTGCCGGCGTCCGCCGGCTGGCGATCGACGAGGCGCACTGCTTGTCGGAGTGGGGCCACGACTTCCGGCCGGACTACCTGCGGCTGGCGGACGTCCGCACGCGGCTGGGCTCGCCGCCGACGATCGCGCTGACGGCGACGGCCACCCGCCGCGTCGCCGGGGACATCGTCCGCGCACTGGAGCTGCGCGACCCGGTCTCGCCGCGCACCGGATTCGACCGCCCGAACCTGTTCTTCGCGGTCGAGCGGGTCGGCAGCGACGCGGCCAAGCCGGCCGTCCTGCTCGAGCTGCTCCAGGCGCCGGGCGCGCTGCCGGCGGTTGTCTACTGCGGCCGGCGGGCGACGTGTGAGAAGGTGTCGGCGCACCTGCTCGGTGAGGGCATCTCGGCTGCGCCGTACCATGCCGGGCTGGCGCCGGGCGTCCGCTCGGAAACGCTCGAGAGCTTTCTGGCCGGCCGGATCGACGTGGTCGCCGCCACCACCGCGTTCGGCATGGGCATCGACAAGGCCGACGTGCGTTCGGTCGTGCACTGGGCGATCCCGGCGTCACCCGAGGAGTACTACCAGCAGGCCGGGCGTGCCGGCCGCGACGGGCTGCCGGCCCGCTGCACCCTGCTCTACAGCGGACGGGACAAGGGCCTGATCGTGTTCTTCATCAACCGGGCGAAGATGTCACCGGCCGACCTGGCCGCCGTCCACGCCGAGCTGGCGTCGCGCGCCGACTCCAAGGGGGTGTTCTCGGTGTTCGAGCGCGACGTGCCGGCCGAGGATCCGCGTGCGGCGCTGGCTGTGCTCGAGCGGGCCGGTGCGCTGGACGTCTTCCCGGCTCCGGCCGGCTCCTTCACGGGCAGGCTCGCCGACCCGCGGCTGGACACGCGCCACCTGAACGCGGCGGCGGTCGCCATGCGCCAGGTCGAGAACCGGCGGTGGGAGCGGCTGAAGGCGATCGACACCTACGCGACCGGCGACGGCTGCCGGCGCGCGGCACTGCTCGGCTACTTCGGCGAGCGCCCTGAGGAACGGCCTGCGGACGTCTGCTGCGACGGCCACGGCGAGCGCCGGGCGACGCGCGAGGAGCCGGCCGGGACGCCGGCGCTGGCCACGGTCGACGCTGTGCTGCTGGCCGTCGACGAGACCGACGGCCGCGTCGGCCGGACACGCCTGGCGCAGATCCTCCGCGGATCCCAGGCCAAAGCGCTGGTCTCGGCCGGCCACGACCGGCTGCGCAGCCACGGCGCGCTCGTCCGCCAGTCGCAGACCCAGGTGATGGGCGCGATCGACCGGCTGATCGCGTCCGGCGCACTCGAGCAGACCGGCGGCCCGTACCCGCTGGTGCGGCGTGCCGCCGCTCAGTCGGCGCGGACGTCCCGCGACGCCGACCTCCGCAGCCAGGTGCTGGCGCTGGGCACGGCTCGCGACCGGGCCGGCATCCCGTTCCTGACGCGGGTGCTGGCGAGTGGGGACAGCGCCGAGGTGCGCAAGTTGGCCGCCCTGGCGCTGGCAAGGATCGGCGACGACTCCGCGAACGACGCGCTGACCGCGGCGCTGGACGATGAGTCGCCCGACGTTCGCAACGCCGCGGGCGCGGCGCTGCGGCACATCTCACACGTCTCGTGACAGACACCTGACGGCGCGCCGTCGTAGGGTGCCGCCATGTCACGCAGGGCCGTCTTTCTCGTGCTCGCCGTCGCGGCCGCGGCGCTCGTCGCCCTCGGGGCCCGTCACGCGATCGCCGGAGACGGCCCGCCGCCGGCCGGCGGCGTGGTGGAGCGCGTCGTTGACGGGGACACCGTGATCGTGCGCGCGGACGGTGGAGTGCTGCGCGTGCGGCTGCTCGGCATCGACACGCCCGAGACCGTCGATCCCGACCGCCCGGTGGGCTGCTTCGGCCCCGAGGCGTCTGCGTACACCAAGCACCTGCTGACCGGGCGCTCAGTGAGGCTGGTCTACGACCGCGAGCTGCACGATCGCTACGGCCGGCTGCTGGCCTACGTCTACCTGCGCGGCCGGTTCGTCAACGCGTCGCTGATCGAGCTCGGCTACGCCCGGACGCTGTCGATTCCGCCGAACACCGCACATGCGGCGGAGCTGGCGTCGCTGGAGCGCCGCGCCGCGCTCGACGGCCGCGGGCTGTGGGGTGCCTGCGCGACCTGACTGGGTAGACTGCGGGTGATGCGCCGGCTGATCGGAATCGGCATCCTGGCGGCCGCAGCCGCGGTTGCGGTTCGCGCCTTCCGCTCCCGGGAGCTTGCCAGCGTCACGACCTCGGGCAACGGGCACTCCGCCGACGAGGCACGCGTCGCGATGCTGCGCGAGCGGATCGCCGCGGCGCGGCGGCGCCTGCGCGACGAGGTCGACTCCGTTCGCGGCGAGTGATCCCGCGCAAGCTCGCGGCGGCGGCCGTCGCTGCCGGCGGCGCGCTCGCGGCGTGGGGCGCTTTCGAGGCGCAGTGGATCGAGCGGCGGGTGGTGGACGTGCCGGTCGCCGGCCTCGATCCCGCGCTGGACGGGCTGTCCATCCTCCACCTGTCCGACCTGCACGCGGGGTCGCCCTCGTTCAACCTGCGCACCCTGCGCAAGGCGGTCGTGTTCGGCGTCGAGACGCAGCCTGACATGGTCGTGATCACGGGCGACATCGTCGCCCACCCGCGGGCGCGACGAGCGGTGATCGAGCAGCTCGCGCGCCTATCGCCGCCGCTCGGCAGCTACGCCTCGCTGGGCAACCACGACATCGGCCGGACCCGCGACCCGTTCTCGCGGGGGATGGTGCTCGAGGACTGGGAGGAGGCGCCGGTGCAGCTGCTCCGCGACACCTCGGCGACCGTCGAGCTCTCGGGCGTACGGATCGAGATCGCCGGCATGGAACCGCAGCCGTGGATCGACGGCGTGGCCCGGCCGTGGGAGCTGTTCCGGTCGGACGCCAGGTTGCGGATCCTGCTCGCGCACTTCCCGGACGCGATCGACGACCTGCCGCCCGGCAGCGCAGACCTCGTCCTCTCCGGCCACCTGCATGGCGGGCAGATCTGCCTTCCCGGCCCGCGTGGCAAGGTGCGCCTGTCGCACACCGAGTTCACGTACCTCGACGGGACGCACCGGGTGGGCGACACCACGCTTGTCGTCTCCCGTGGCACCGGCACGACGCTCGTGCCGTTCCGCCTGGTCGCCCGACCCGAGATCGCGCTGCTGCGGCTGCACCCGGCATGAGATCGCTGGTCTCCGCGCTGCTCGAGCCGGTGGCGTACCCCAGCGTGTACGACGCGACCGTGCGCGCCGTCGGCGACGGCACGATCTCGCTGACGGGCGACAACGACGACCTGCGCCGGGAGGGGGTGTACGGCGTGTACTCGGAACGCGCCTACGGCCGGATCGGGACGATCATCGAGAACGACGCGGCCGGCGTGGTGCGGGGGCTGGAACCCGTTGTCGGGGAGCTCCGGGCCGGGGACCCGGTCGGCGTCAGCCTCTACGCCTTCCCGCTCGACCCCCGGGAGGGCCGGGGCATCGCGTTCGAGGACGTCCAGGTGGCCGGCCCGCTGGGTCCGATGGCCGCGTGGCTGGTTCCCGGCGGGCCGCGCTGGGCGGTGTTCGTGCACGGGCGCGGTGCGACCCGCGAGGAGGGGCTGCGCGTGCTCGGTGTGCTTCACAGGCTGGGGCTGACCGTGCTGCTCGCCACGTATCGCAACGATGCGGGAGCGCCCGCGTCGCCCGACGGCTACTACCACCTGGGCGCGACCGAGTGGGAGGACGTCGAGGCGGTCGTTGCCCACGCCGCTGCCGAGGGTGCGGAGGACGTCGTGCTGGTCGCCTCGAGCATGGGCGCGGTGCTCGCCTGCCGCTTCCTGCTGCGCTCGCCGCTGGCCGGGCGCGTGTCGGCAGCCGTGCTGGATGCGCCGCTGCTCGACTGGTCGGCCACGCTCCGCAACGCGGCGGCGCGGCGCGGCGTGCCCCGGCCGGTCGCGGCTGCGGCCAAGCAGTACGCGGCTCGCCGGATCGGCGTGCGCTGGCGCGACCTCGACCACGTGCGCCGGGCCGCGGCGTTCACCACGCCAATGCTGATCCTCCACGGCACCGACGATCGCACTGTGCCGTTCGACACCAGCCGCCGCCTGGCGCTGGCGCGGCCCGACCTGGTCCAGCTGGTCGCGGTCCCGGGTGCGGGGCATGCCCGCTCCTGGAACCGCGACCCTGACGGCTACGACCATGCCGTCGCCGGCTTTCTGGACGGGATCAGCCAGCCGGCGCAGCGGACGCAGCGCGGCTGATCCGCACGTCGCCGCTGGTGGACGTCGCCTTCAGCCGCAACGACTCGCCGTCCTTGGTCTCGGGCGCGTCCGACGGATCGAGGTCGGATCGGGTGTCGCCGCTCATCGAGTTGACGTCGAGCCAGACCTTGGTGCCCGCGACGACGCCGACCTTGATGTCGCCGGACACCGACTTGACCGAGGTCTCGCCGCGGCTGACCGCGCGCAGGGCGGCGTCGCCGGAGACCGAGTCGACCCTGACGTCCCCGCCGGCCTGACCGATCTCGACGTCGCCCGAGACCAGCTTCACCGACGCCCGGCCGCCGACCGACCCGACCCGGACGTCGCCCGAGACGGTGTTCAGGTTGGCGTCGCGGCCGATGCCCTCGACCGAGAGATCGCCAGAGGCCGTCTTGAACGCGACGTCCCCGGCGACCCGCTCGGCGAACAGCGCGCCCGAGGCGCTGGCGCCGTCGATCGACCCCAGGTCGCCCAGCAGCCGGGCGTCGGCGGATGCCGTGCGGGTGTTGATGTGCGCGCCCTTCGGGGCGTCCACGGTGACGCGCACCTGCGCGTCGCCGCCGCGGAACCCGAACCGCGACTGCTCGGGCACCTCGATCATCAGCTCGCCGCCGCGCAGCTCCTCGCGGGCCTTCTCGACCGCCTGGCGGCTGCTCTCGCGGTCGTCCAGCGGCTCGATCTCGACGATCGTGTCGTCGCCCTCGTGGGTGCGCGTCTCGATCAGACCGGCGGCCACCTTGATCTTGACCTTCAGCTCGCCCGGTGTGTGATGCGTGCTCATGTGCTGCTCCTTCGGCTATGCCCGTGCCCAGCCGCGCAGGCCGCGGACGGCCAGCTCCGGCTTGACGGTGCGGGTCTCGGTGGGGGACTGATCCAGGTGGTGGTCGGCATGGCCGCGGCGCCAGGGGACGGTCATCGCGGCGACGGTGCCGGGCAGGTGTCGGTCGTTCGTCATCCGTGGCTCCTAACTCTCGTGATATCCGGTGATCCGGTTGCCAAACTTGGGGCGGCGCTCGAGGCCCTGGCTGATCGTGCGAACCAGCCACGAGTTCGTGGAGATGCCCTCGCGGGCGGCCGCCGACTCCACACGCTCCTTGAGCGACTCGGGCATCCGCAGCGTCAGCCGGGCGGTCGCGCCGTCGTCGGCGGGCGGCGGTGCCGGCTGCTCGACGTCGGCGACGTACGCCAGGACGGCGTCGCGGCCCTCGAGCCGCACCTCGATGTGGCCGGAGGGCAGTGCGCCGCTGAGCTCGGCCGCCGCATCCGATAGGACGTCCAGGAGCCGCACCCGCAGGCTCGGCTCGACGGAGCGGAGCAGCGGCTGGGCGGCGTCGATGGACGGCTGCCCGCCGATCGCCGCGGAGGCGGCGAGGTCGTCCCGGATGGCCTCGATGTGGTGTGTCATCTGCATGACGTCATTATGACGTCATCTATGCCGTCTGTCAAATGTCACGAAGATGCAGGCATTTTGCGCCGTATACTCGGCCCTCGAGATGACCGACCATCCGCACGAAGCGGAGTCGGTGCACAGCGCCACCGCCTCCGCGCACATCTCCCACGCAGTGATCGCCACCTACGCCGCAGCTGCGGCCGTCGAGGTGCCGGGAGTGCGCGGGATCTGGGCCGGTCACTCCGCGCCGCCTGAGCGGGAGATCGACCCCGAGCGTGCGCCCAAGGGCGTCCGCGTCAACGGGGACGGCCAGCGGGTCGACCTCGAGCTGCACCTGGTCACGGAGTGGGGAGCGAGCATCCCGGAGGTCGCCGACCAGGTCGGCAGCCAGGTGCGCCGCTACCTCGCGTCGATGATCCAGCTCGAGCCGACGGACATCGCGGTGGTCGTGGACGAGGTGGCCGCGCCGCTCCGCCCGTGAGCCGGGTCGACCACCTCACCAAGGGCTCGGTCTCGCATGCCCCGGCTCCCTGCCGTTCCTGCATGTGGTGGCAGTCGGGCGCCGGCGTCCGCCCGCCCGACCGGGAGAGCTGGATGCTCGAGGCCGAGGACGAGTTCGGACCGTGGGGCAAGCTGTACGTGGACGACGACGGCCGGACGGTCGGCCTGATCCAGTACGGCCCCGCCGACCGCTTCCCGCGGGCGCGGGCGCTGCCCGCCGGCCCGCCCGCCGCCGACGCCGCGCTGATCACCTGCGCCTACCTGGTGGACGTGCACAGCCCGTGGGTGCTGCAGAGCCTGTTCCTGGCGGCGATCGGCGAGTGCAAGGTGCGCGGCTTCCCGTCGCTGGAGGCGTTCGCCTATCGCTACCAGCCGGAGGAGACGTTCGCAGCGCGGTTCCTCGGTCACCGGACGATCTTCCCGGCCGACTTTCTGCGCGACTTCGGCTTCCAGGGCCGGCGAAGCGCGGGCAGAATCGAGTTGGTCCGCCTCGACCTTCGGGGTACGGTCCCGGTCGAGGAGGCGACGCTGACCGAGCGGATCAAGGCACGGCTGGCCGTGATCCAACCGGCGCCTGCTGCTCCGTGAACCGACGAGGGCCTGCGTACGAATGCCTGACAGACACACCGGAAAGGATCCCACGGAGCACCTGTCCGATCATGGGCTGCTCGCACTGGTTGCCCGAGGCGACCGGGAAGCGTTCGCCAGACTCTACGACCAGTACGGCGAGGCGGCGTACTCGCTCGCCGTGCGGATCGTGCGAGACCGAGATCTGGCGGCGGACGTCGTGCAGGATGCGTTCCTGGCGGTGTGGAAGCAGGCGTCGCGCTTCGACGCGCGGCGCGGACAGCCCTCGACCTGGATCCTCACCTTGACCCACCACAAAGCAGTTGACATCGTCCGCCGCGAGGACCGCCGCCGAGCCGAGCCGCTCGACGAGGCGCGCGCCGCTGCTGCGGTCGACCCGGGGCCGTCGGTCGACGAACGGGCCTGGCTGGGCGTCGCGCGCCAGCAGGTGCGCGCGGCGCTGCGCCGCCTGCCCGACCCGCACCGCGAGGTGCTGGAGCTCGCGTATTTCGAGGGCTACACGCAGTCCGAGCTGGCGGAGCGCCTGGCGCTGCCGCTGGGCACCGTCAAGAGCCGGACGTTCGCGGCGATGGCGTCGTTGCGCGGCTCGCTGCAGGAGATGGGGATCACCATGGAGGACGAGTGGAACACGTCGACGAGCTGATCCCCGCGCACGCCATGCGCTCCCTCGACCCGGAGGACGAGCGGGCCGTCGCGACACACCTGGCCGACTGCGAGCGGTGCCGCCGGATGCTGGCGGACTACGAGAGCGTCAGCGCCTCGCTGGCCTATGCCGCGCCGCGCGAGACGCCGCCGCCGGAGCTGCGCGAGCGCCTGCTGGCCTCCCTGGAGCCGGTGGTCGAGGCTCCGCCGGCGGTCGTCGCCGAGCCCCGCAGGACACGGTTCGGCTGGTGGCCGCGCGTCGCCGCCGTGGCCGTGCCCGCCCTCGCGGCCTGCGTGATCGGACTGCTGGTCTGGAACGTCTCGCTGCGCGACGACCTCGACTCGACCAAGGCGTCGCTGGCGTCGAACCGGGCCGTGCACGTCGACAACGTGGGCAACGTGGTGGCCGACACCGGAGGCCACGTCACGCTGTACGCCGATCTGGCGCCGGCGCCCGCGGGCAAGACCTATGAGGCGTGGGTGATCGGCTCGTCCGGGCCGATCCCAGCGGGGACGTTCGACGGCGGCGGCACCGTGGTGCTCGACCTGACGGCGCAGGCACGGCCGGGCGACCAGATCGCGGTCACCGTCGAGCCGGCGGGCGGGTCGGATCAGCCGACGACGAAGCCGATCGGCGCGGCGTCCGTCTAGCCGGTCAGCGCACGAGATAGGCGACGGTGCCGGCGATCACTGCCACCGACAGCAGCACGCGCGAGGTGCGCGCGGGGTCCGGCAGGTCGAGGCCCAGTGACGCCAACGACCCGGCCTGGGCGCGGCGGCGGGCGAGGCGGCTGCGGGCCACCGCGGACTCGCGCTGAGCGGACGGGCCGAGCAGCTCGTCGATCTCGTACGGTCCGTGGCGATCGGAGCCGTGGTCGTGGTCGAGGCAGGTCAGGCTGCCACGGTGCTCGGTGACGTCGCCGAGGCAGCGGGGACAGGCATGCGGCGCCGGCTCGTAGGGCTGCCACTGCTCCCGTGCGCTGCGCCGGCGGTCGCCGACGGTCATCAGCTGGTGGCGGTTCCACGCGCCGTGGGCGGAGCACACCCCTCCCGGGGCGCGGCGGACGCAGACGGGGCACAGCGTCCCCCGGGCGCTGCTCAAGCCGCGACCTCTGCGCCCGGGACGCGGATCAGGTCACGCTGGGCCAGGAGCTCCGCGATCTGGATGCCGTTCAGGGCCGCGCCCTTGCGCAGGTTGTCTGCAACCACCCAGAGGGCCAGTCCGTTGGGCCGCGAGCGGTCCTCGCGGATGCGGCCGACCAGCACCTGGTCGCCGCCTGCGGCGTCGATCGCCATTGGGTAGCGGGCGTTCGCCGGGTCGTCGACCACGGTCACTCCGGGCGCGGCCGCCAGCAGCTCGCGCGCCTGGGCCGGCGCCAGCGGCCGCTCGGTCTCGATCCACACCGCCTCGGAGTGCGACCGCCAGACCGGGACGCGCACGCAGGTCGCGCTGATCCCGATCGAGTCGTCGTCCATGATCTTGTGCGTCTCTCGCACCAGCTTGCTCTCCTCGGTGGTCTCGTCGCCCTCGAACACATCACATTGTGGAAGCGCGTTGAAGGCGATCGGATGAGGGTACACGTCAGCGCGGACGGTCTCACCCTGCAGGGACGCCAACGACTGCGAGCGAAGCTCGTCGACCGCACGGCTGCCCGTGCCTGACACCGCCTGGTACGTCGCAATCTGCATCCGCAGGACCCGCGCGGCATCGTGCAGCGGCTTCAACGCGCACACCAGCTGGATGGTCGAGCAGTTGGGGTTGGCGATGATCCCGCGGTGCGCCTCGGTGGCGGCGCCGTTGACCTCGGGGACGACGAGCGGCACCTGCGGGTCCATGCGGAAGGCGCTGGACTTGTCGACGACGACGCATCCGCGGCGCACCGCCTCCGGCGCGAACCGCTTCGACGTACCGCCGCCGGCCGAGAACAGCGCCAGGTCGAAGCCCGCCAGGGAGTCCTCGGTCAGCTCCCGCACCTCCAGCTGCTCGCCCGCGTACTCGACGCGCGTGCCGGCCGAGCGGGCCGAGGCGAAGGGGACGACGTCCGAGGCCGGGAAGCGTCGCTCGGCGAGGATCGAGAGCACCTCGGGGCCGACGGCCCCGGTGGCCCCGACGACGGCGACGCGGTAGCTGCGGTCAGACACGCGGCTCCTCTCCCTGGGCTTCCGCCAGCTCCGTCTCGAACACGTCGTGCAGCGCCGCGACGGCCTCCGGCACCTTCTCGCGGGCGATCACGCACGAGACCTTGATCGGCGACGTGGCGATCATCCGCACGTTGATGCCGTGTTCGGCCAGGGTCGCGAACATCCTTGCGGCGACGCCGGGGTGGCTCTTCATGCCGGCGCCGATCAGGCTGACCTTGCCGGCGGTGTCGTCGACGCGGAACTCCAGGTCGAGCTCGCGGCACAGGCCGTCGATCGTGTTGGTCATCAGCGGCAGGTCGTCCACCGGCAGCGAGAACGTGATGTCCGCGCGCTCGTGCGTGACCGCGTTCTGGATGATCGTGTCGACGTTGATGTGGGCGGCGGCGACGGCGGTGAAGATGCCGGCCGCGGCGCCGGGCTTGTCCGGCACGTTCTCGAGCGTGACGTAGGCCTCGTCCACGGTGTGGGTGATGCCGGAGATGATCGGGTCTTCCATCGTGGCGTCCTCTCGGATCCAGGTGCCGGTGGTGTCGGTGAACGTCGAGCGGACGTGGATCGACACCCCGTGGTTTCGGGCGAACTCGACCGAGCGCAGCTGCAGCACGCGTGCGCCCGAGCCGGCCATCTCGAGCATCTCGAGCGGCGAGACGACGCGCAGCTTGCGTGCACCGGGAACGATCCGCGGGTCGGCGGTGTACACGCCCTCGACGTCGGTGTAGATCTCGCAGTCGCCGCCCAGCGCGGCGGCCAGCGCGACGGCCGTCGTATCCGAGCCGCCGCGGCCCAGCGTGGTCACGTCGAGCGCGGTGGACACGCCCTGGAAGCCGGCGACCAGCACGATCTTGCTCTCCTCGAGCGCCTGCTCGATCCGCTTCGGGCGGATGTCGACGATCTTCGCCTTGGTGTGGACGGTGTCCGTGACGATGCCCGCCTGCGAGCCGGTCAGCGAGACGGCGTGGTGGCCCAGGTCCTCGATCGCCATCGCGCAGAGGGCGGCCGAGATGCGCTCACCGGTCGAGAGCAGCATGTCCATCTCCCGCGGGTGCGAGCGGTCGGACACGCGCGCGGCGAGGTCGGCCAGCTGATCGGTGGTCTCGCCCATGGCGGACACGACGCCGACGACGGAGCGCCCGGAGCGGTGCGCCTCGACCAGCCGGCGGGCGACGTTCTTGATCTTCTCGGGATCGGCGACGGACGAGCCGCCGAACTTCATTACCAGCACGCGCGGGGCCGGCTGCGGCTCGGGATATGCCATGGAGGCAGTGTATCGGCGTGGTTGGGCGGATCGCCGCAGGCGGCGGCGCGGCTAGGCCATCGTCGCCAGAATGCCCGCGATGTCCGACACGGTCGTTCGCGGATTGACGATCGCCATCCGCGTGCACGGCTCGCCGCGGTGGGTGGTCGGCGTGACGAACGCGTAGCCCTGGGCCAGCAGCCCGCTGCTCCAGGCGGCGTAGTCGGCGGCCGTCCATCCGGTGCGGCGGAAGATCAGCACGGTCAGCTCCGGCTCCTCCAGCAGCTCGACGTACGGACGGCTGCGGATCTCGTCGGCGCCGGCGCGGGCCACGGCCAGCGTCTGCTCGACCGCGTCGCGGTAGGCGTCGGTGCCGTGGACGGCCAGCGAGAACCAGAAGGGCAGCCCGCGGGCGCGCCGCGACAGGTGCACGGCGTAGTCCGAGGGATTCCACTCGCTGGTCTCGTTGATCGTGTCCAGGTAGCCGGCGTGCTGCGTGTGGGCGCGGCGCGCCACCTCCGGATCGCGGTAGACCAGGGCGCAGCAGTCGAACGGCGCGAACAGCCACTTGTGCGGGTCGACGATGAAGCTGTCGGCATGCTCGATCCCGGCGAACAGGTGCCGCACCGACGGGGCCGCCAGCGCCGCGCCGCCGTACGCGCCGTCCACGTGCATCCACAGCCCGCGCTCACGGCACACCTCGGCGATGCCGGCCAGGTCGTCGATCACGCCGGTGTTGGTCGTGCCCGATGTCGCCACGGCGGCGAACACGCCGTCGTCGCCGGCTTCGTCAAGCGCCTGGGCCAGCGCAGCGCCGGTCATCCGGCCGCGCTCGTCGGCCGGCACGTAGAGCACGTCGACGTCCATCACCTGCTCGAGCGCGTAGACGACGGACGAGTGCGTCTCGGCCGTCAGCGCCACGCGCCAGCGGCCAGGGCGGTCGCCGCCGCGGGCCTCCCGGGCGGCGTGCCGAGCTGCCACCAGCGCCGACAGGTTGCCGGTGGTGCCGCCGGGGACGAAGCAGCCGCCGGCGGCTGCGGGCAGGCCGGCGAGGTCGGAGATCCAGCGCAGCGCCTGGTTCTCGGCATAGACCGCGCCGGAGCTCTCGAGCCAGCTGCCGCCGTAGATCGACTGGACGCCGACCAGCAGGTCGAACAGGGTCGAGACCTCGGTCGGAGCCCCCGGGATGAACGCCAGGTAGCGCGGGTGGTCGACCGACATCGTGGCCGGCGCCAGCACGTCCACCCAGCGGCGCAGCGCCTCGTCGCCGCCCAGCCCCTCCGGCGTGATCGTGATGCCGGCCCGGGCCTGCAGCTCCACCGGCGTGCGCGGGCCGTCGAGCGGCGCATCCATGCGCATGCGGTCGAGCGCGAGGCGGGTGATCCGCTGCGCGAGGCGCTCGGTGTCCTGGGTGTAGCGATGCATCGGCGAGGACTGTAACCGTGGAGTAGGATCGGCGCGTGAGCGACCTGCTCGCCCTGATTGCCGCCTACGACGACGCCTGGAACCGCCAGGACGTCGAGGCGATCTCGTCGCTGCATGCCCCGGACGTCGTGTTCCACAACCACACCGCCGGCGAGCGGGTGGAGGGCAGGGAGGCCGTGGCCACGCACATCTCCGCGATCTTCGAGCGGTGGCCGACGCTGCGCTTCAGCGGTCGCGGGCAGCGGGCGGGCGACGACTTCGTCGTCAGCGAGTGGACGGCCTCGGCGACGCATCCCGACGACGGGCGGCGGCTGGAGTGGGACGGCATCGACGTCTTCCCGTTCCGCGACGGCCTGATCGCACGCAAGGACGTCTACTCCGGCAGCGCGACGCCACGCGTTCTGTAACAACGGGGTCTGACCCCGTTGTTGCATCAGAGGTCGCGGCGGCCGGCGAACGCCCGGCCCAGCGTGACCTCGTCGGCGTACTCCAGGTCGCCGCCGACCGGCAGCCCGCTGGCCAGCCGGGTGACGCGACAGCGCCCGCGCAGCCGGTCGGCGATGTAGACCGCGGTAGCCTCGCCGGTCATCGTCGGGTTGGTCGCCAGCACCACCTCAGTCACGCCGTTTCGCTCCACCCGCTCGAGCAGCTCTGACAGCTTGAGGTCGTCGGGGTCGACGCCGTCGATCGGCGAGAGAGCGCCGCCCAGCACGTGGTAGACGCCCCGGAACTCGGCCGTCCGCTCCATCGCCACCACGTCGGAGGGATCCTCGACCACGCAGATCACCGTGCGGTCGCGGCGCGCGTCCTGGCAGATCGGGCAGAGCGGCCCCTCCGCCAGGTTGAAGCACTCCTCGCAGAAGCCGATCCGCTCCTTCACCTCGCGGATGGCGTCCGCCAGCGCCAGCGCGTCCTCCGGGCTGGCCTTGAGGATGTGGAAGGCCAGCCGCTGCGCGGTACGGCGCCCGATCCCGGGCAGCCGGGCGAGCTGGACGATCAGGTTCTCGACCGACGGCGAGTACACGCGCGGTCAGATTCTCTCAGAGGCCGGGGATGCCCAGCCCGCCGAGGCCCCCCAGCTGGCCCATCATCCGCTGCTGCTGGAGCTGCTGTGCCGCCGCCAGTGCGCCGTTGAACGCCGAGACCAGCAGGTCCTGCAGCATCTCCGGGTCGTCCGGGTCGATCGCCTCCGGCTTGATCGTGACCTCGCTGACCTCGAGCGATCCCGACATCTTCACGGTGACGGCGCCGCCGCCGGCCGAGTGCTCCACGTACTCGGTCTTCAGCTGCTCCTGCGCCTGCTCCATCTGCTGCTGCATCTTGCCGAGCTCCGCCATCATCTTGTTCGGGTCCATCTTCGTCACCGCGACTCCTTGACCTCGTGGGCGTCGAACGCTTCCTTGAACTGGTCGAACAGGTCGTCCTCCGACACGGCCTCCTGCGGCTCGACCGCGAGCACCGGCTCCTCGCCGGCCGGTTCCTGCACCGCGGGGGCCTCCTCGTCGACGATCCGCAGCCTGACCGGCCCGCCCAGCGCCTGGCCGAGCACCTCGGCGATCAGCTCCTCGTTCTCGGACGACGATGCCCCGGCCTTGGCGAACGCCAGGCTGAAGGCGAGCGTGACGACGCCGTCGTCGACCCCTGTCGGCCGCGCGCTGTCCAGCAGCGCACGCAGCGGCGGCGAGCGGCGGCCAATCTCCGGCAGCACCGCGTCCTCCCACCGTGCCATCAGCCCGTCGCCGGACGCCGGCGGCGGGTTCCGGGGCTCCGGCGCTGCGGCCGGCGGATCGGCTTCGGCGACCGCGGCAGGGGCGGGCGCGGCCGGCGGCGCTGCCGCTGCGGCCGCAGGCGGCGGGGGAGGCGCGGGTGCGCCGTCCTCCAGCCGCTCCAGCCGCTGCTGCAGCGCCTCCAGCGAAAGCTCGCCCTGCGGGCGGCAGACCTTGACCAGCGCCAGCTCCAGGGGGAGCCGCGGGTCGGAGCCCTCCTTGACCTCGTCGACCACCTCGCGGAGCAGGTCGATCAGCCGCTGCACGGCCGCCGGCGTGAGCCGGGAGGCCTGCTCGGCCAGCCGCGCCTGCTCGTCGATGGTCATCGCCAGGTCGGCGGGAGGCTCGCCCAGCTGCTGCGTCAGGAACAGCCCGCGCAGGTGGGTCAGCAGTCCGGCTGTCACCGAGCCGAGGTCGGCGCCCGACTCGGCGAGCTCGTCCACCAGCCGCAACGACCCGGCCGCGTCGCCGGCGGCCACCAGGTCGAGCGCGCGGAACAGCATCTCCTCGTCGGCCGTCCCCAGCAGCGCCCGGGCGTCGTCGGCGGTGATCTGCTGCGAGCACGCGGTCTGCAGCTGGTCGAGCAGCGACACTGCGTCGCGGAAGCTGCCGCCGCCGGCGCGCGCCACCATCGTGATTGCGGCGTCGTCGATCTCGATCCCCTCGGCCGTTGCGATCCGGTTCAGCAGCTCGCTGGTCTCGGCGTGCGTCGGGCGGTGGAACGCGAACCGCTGGCAGCGGCTGCGGATGGTCGGCAGCATCGCCTGCATCTCGGTGGTGCAGAGCACGAAGATCGCGTGATCGGGCGGCTCCTCGAGCGTCTTCAGCACCGCGTTCGAGGCCTCCTTGGTCAGCATGTGGGCCTCGTCGACGATGTAGATCTTGTAGCGGCCGAGTACCGGCCGCAGCACGACCTTGTCGCGGATCTCGCGGATGTCGTCGATTCCGCGATGGCTGGCGGCATCCATCTCGATCACGTCGATCGCCGTGGCGTCGTGGATCGTCCGGCAGGATTCGCACACCAGGCAGGGCGTGGTCGTCGGCCCCTGCTCGCAGTTCAGGGACTTGGCCAGAATCTTGGCCATCGACGTCTTGCCGGTGCCGCGCGGGCCGGCGAACAGGTACGCGTGGGCCACGCGATCCTGATCGATCGCGTTGCTCAGTGTGCGAACGACATGTCCCTGCCCGACGACCTGGCTGAAGTCGAGGGGCCGGTGGGTGCGGTACAGCGCGGACACCCCTGCATGTTAACCGGGGGAGGGCTGAGCGGCCGTGCACCCGCCCCTCGAGGTGGCGGACCCGGACGGTGCCCTCCAGCATCTGCTCCCGCCAGGCTGACCCGCGGCACCCGGGTGACGTTGCTTAGCGCTGCTTCCTTCCGGACCTGACGCGGTTCACAAGCCTCCGTTGCGCGGGACCTGGCGATCAACGCCGAACGCCGGGGCCCTGATTCCGAACCCGACGCCCCTCAGGGCGGGAGTTCAGCCCGGCTAGAGCGGATTGCCGGTACAGGGAACCGCTAGCTCCCCACCTAGCACGGCCACCCCGATCGTATCAGCCGGCGTCCGCCCGCTCCTCCGCCTCACGGAGCCGGCGGGCGAGGATCTTCGCCAGCTTCAGCGAGATGGCGGGGTGCTGCTCGAGCAGCGGCGTGAACTGCCAGGCCGTGATGCCGAAGACCCGCAGCGGAGACTCGGCGATCACCGAGGCCGTGCGCCGCCCGGACTCGTCGAGCAGCGCGACCTCGCCGAATGACGCGCCCGGGCCGAGCGTGGCCCGCCGCTCGCCGTGACGCTCGACGCGCGCTTCGCCGTCGGCGATAACGAAGAAGCCGACGCCGCCCTCGCCCTCGCCGACGATGGTGTCGCCGGTGTCGTATCTGCGCTCCTTGGCCGTGTTCGCCACGGCTTCGAGCTCCTTGTCGTTCAGGCCGTCGAACAGCGGCACTCGCCGCAGTATCTCGATGCGCTCGTCGCTCATGCGAACCTCGGTTGCAGTGGTCGGGACGGCATAGTCTGCCGATCTTCCCCCACTTCGGCAAGTGGCATACTCCGGTGCGCACTGGAGAGGTGTCCGAGTTGGCTTAAGGAGCGCGACTGGAAATCGCGTAAGCGGGGATTCACCTGCTTCGCGGGTTCGAATCCCGCCCTCTCCGCTCTCCGAGCCGGGTAACCGGGCGGCAAGGACCGGCGGGCATACTGCCCGCATGGCGCTCAGGGTGCTGATCGTCGACGATGACTCCGCGATCGTGCGGATGCTCGAGCGGACGCTGCGGGCGGAGGGCTACGACACCGCCACGGCTGCGGACGGGGGCGGCGCCCTGGCGCGGGCCGAATCCTGGGCGCCGGACGCGATCGTGCTCGACGTGATGATGCCCGGCGTGGACGGCCTGGGCGTCGCCCGGCGCCTCCGCGACAAGGGCAGCGCCGTGCCGATTCTGCTGCTGACCGCCCGCGACGCCGTGGCCGACCGCGTGGCCGGCCTCGACTCGGGCGCCGACGACTACCTGGTGAAGCCGTTCGCCGCCGACGAGCTGACTGCGCGCCTACGGGCGCTGCTCCGACGCGGCCAGGCCGACGGGATCGTCTCCTATGGCGACCTGTCGATCGACCCTGCGACTCGCGTTGCTCATCGCGGCGACGCCGCGCTGGAGCTGACCTCGCGTGAGGCCGACCTGCTGCTCCTGCTGGTGCGCAACGCCGGGCGGGTGGTCAGCCGGGAGCAGGCGCTGCGCGAGGTCTGGGGCGGCGGGCGGCTGCCGACTGCCAACACCGTCGACCGCTACGTCGCCTACCTCCGGGCGAAGCTTGGGCCGCCACCGGTGATCCACACCGTGCGCGGCGTCGGCTTCCAGCTGCGCCGATGAGGAACTGGAAGCTCCGCACCCGGGTGGCGCTGGCGGCAGCCCTTGCGATCTTCCTCGCCGTCGCCCTGGTGGGCATCGCGATCCAGCTGCTGCTGGCCCGCGACCTGCGCCGCCAGCTCGACTCGACGCTGAAGCAGCGGGCCACCGACGTGGCGACGCTCAGCGCCTCCGCGCCGGCGCTGCTGACGACGCCCGGCGCGCTCGATTCGGCGCCCGCGACCGGCGCGCTGGACGTCGAGGTGGTCGACCGCAACGGGCGGATCGTCGCCCGCTCCCTGGCGCTGGGAGCCCGCGTGCTGCCCGCCGAGCAGCTCGTCGACCGGGCCGTCCGCAAGGGCACGGCGGGCTACGCCGACGCGACCATGGGCGGCGAGGGGGTGCGCGTCT
Source organism: Gaiellales bacterium (assembly GCA_035537835.1). Taxonomy (GTDB): domain Bacteria; phylum Actinomycetota; class Thermoleophilia; order Gaiellales; family JAICJC01; genus DATLLN01. The sequence goes on along the minus strand of DATLLN010000183.1, from coordinate 2,904 downwards.
ACGCGGCGCCGCTGGCCGACGTCGGCGGGGGGCCCGCGGCCGGGGGCGCGGTGGTGGTCGCGTCGACCACCGACCAGGTGAACGGCACGCTCGACCGGCTGCGCCAGCTGACGCTGTTTGCCGGGTTGGCAGCGGCCGCGGTGGCGGTGCCGCTCGCCCTGGCCGTCACCCGCCGGGTGCTGCGCCCGCTGGAGCGGCTGACCTCCGACGCCGCCGAGATCCGCCGCACCGCCGACCCGTCGCGGCGTCTGCCGACGGCCGGCGGCGAGGACGAGGTACAGCAGCTGACCGTCGCGCTGAACGAGATGCTGGCCGCGCTGGAGCGGGCGCGCGATGCGGAGCGGCGGTTCCTGGCCGACGCGTCCCACGAGCTGCGGACGCCGCTGACGGCGCTCCGCGGCAACGCCGCCTACCTCGCCCGGCACGGGGCCGACGAGGGCGCATTCGCCGACCTGGAGGCGGACGTCGCCCGGCTGTCGGAGCTGGTCGACGGCCTGCTCGCCGTGGCCCGCGAGGACGCGGCCGGGCCGCCCGCCGACCCGGTCGACGTGACGGCGCTGGTGACCTCGCTGGAGCAGGATCCGCAGCTCCGCGTGACGGCGCGGCCGGGGCTGGCCGTGCGCGGCGAAGGCGATGCGATCGGCCGGGCCCTGGCCAACCTGATCGAGAACGCGAAGCGCTACGGCCCGGCGGGCGAGCCGGTCGACGTCGACGCGCGGCGCGCCGGTAACACGGTGGTTGTGTCGGTGACCGACGCCGGCGCGGGGGTTCCCGGCGTCACCGTCGAGCAGGCGAGCACGCGGTTCTGGCGCGGCCCCAACAGCGCGGGTACGCGCGGCTCCGGTCTCGGCCTGGCGCTGGTGCGGGCGACCGCCGAGCGCCACGGAGGGCGGCTGGTGATCGAGGGCCCGCGGTTTGCGATCGAGCTTCCGGCTCTCACGGATCTCTCAGAGGACGCGGACCACACTGCCCGCGAACTCGCGCACAAGGAAGGACCCCCGTGAGCATTTTCCGCAGAATGTCAACCGCAAGGCTACTGGTCGTGTTGGCCGTCGCCGTGACGGCCGTGGCCGTCGCCGGCATCGCGTTCGCGCGCGGCTCGAACGACAAGCCGCCTCCCAAGCCGCTGGCCGACGCCATCTCGAGCGCGTTCACCGGCACCCTCCCCAAGGGCGTGACCGCCGACATCACGTTCACCAACAACCTCCTGCCCGCCGGCACGCTGGACGGGCAGGAGTCGCTGTCCGGAGCCACCGGCAAGCTGTGGGTGAGCGACAGCGGCCGGTTCCGGCTCGACGTCAAGTCGGGTTCGCATCAGGCCCAGATCACCGGCGGCCCGTCGGGCCTCTCGCTGTACGACCCGAAGACCGACACGGTCTACCGGCTGCCCGTCAGCGGCGAGCCCAAGCCGGCGGACTCCGGCAACGGGATGCCGCCGATGGTCGGCTCGATCGGCCAGGCGATCTTGAAGCTGTCGTCGGTCGCCACCATCACCGGCGCCACGCCGACCACGATCGCCGGACAGCCGGCGTACTCCGTGAAGGTGTCGCCGCTGCACGACGGTGGACTGCTGGGCGGTGTCGAGGTCGGCTGGGACGCCGTACACGGCATCCCGCTGAAGGTCGCCGTCTACAGCCGCGGCCAGTCCGATCCGGTGCTGGCGCTGACCGCCACCGACATCAGCTACGGCGCCGTCTCGGACTCGCAGCTGACGGTGCCGGGCGCCGACACGGCGCACGTCGTCGACCTCAAGCTGCCGAGCGCGTCCGCGTTCGAGGGCGCACACCCCACGGTCAGCTCGGGCGCGAAGGGCGCCGGCTTCCCGGTGTCCGCCCCGGACACGCTGATCGGGCTGCCGCGGCAGAGCGTCCGCGTCATCTCGGCCGGTGACCATCGCGTGGCGCTGGTCGTCTACGGCCAGGGCCTCGGTGCCCTCGCCGTGGTGCAGCAGGCCGCCGGGAGCGGCGACGAGCCCTCCGGGCTGTCGCACCTGCCGGCCGTCTCGATCGGCGGCGCTGCCGGCCACGAGCTGGCCACCGCGCTGGGCACGGTGGTGCGGTTCCAGAAGGACGGCGTCGCCTACACCGTGATCGGCTCGGTGCCTCCGGTCGCCGCCGAGGCGGCTGCCCGGGCGATCTCCTGATCGGCTGAGCCTCAGTCCTGGGAGCGTGCGCACACCGCGCACGTTCCCAGGACGACCAGCGTCGCCTCGTCGGGGTGGAATCCGGTTCGCGCCGCGCTGCGGAGCACGCCCTCGGTGTCCACGCCCGCAGCGTTCAGGTCGGCCACCGCGCCGCACGAGCGGCACACCAGGTGGTGGTGCGGCTCCGGCCGCGAGTCGTACACCTCGGCGCCGCCCAGCCCGACCACGCGTCTCACGAGCCCGACGTCCTCCAGCAGGTCGAGTGTCGAGTAGACCGTGGGAAGCGACACGCCGGGTAGGTCGGGTTCGACCTCGGCCAGCAGGCGCTCGGCCGTGAAGTGGCCGTGCAGGCGCTGCACGTGCCGGAGGATCACGCGGCGCTGTGGCGTCACCCGTCCCTTGCGGGCGCGGATGGCGGCGACGAGCTGGTCGGTCGAGTCGGTCATCTGTCCTTCAACATAGCAAACACTTAGGTGCACCTTATTCTAACACAGAAAGAATAAGTGCTAAACTGTTGGGATGACGGCCCTCACCATCCTCCACCGCTGGCGCGCCGCGGACGACCAGGACCGGGTGCTGCGGTTCGTCCAGCCGGGACTGGTCGGTCTGATCGATGGCACGGTGTCGACGCTGGCGCCGATCTTCGCCGCGGCGATCATCGCCGGCTCGCGTGCGGCGCTGCTCGTCGGCCTTGCCTCCGCGCTGGGCGCGGCGACTCCGTCACCCGAGGTGTGGTGACCGGCGCGGCCACCTTCGTCGGC
>DATLLN010000182.1:0-3183 GCA_035537835.1 Gaiellales bacterium | reverse complement strand
AGGTCGGCGGCCAGCACGCGGGCGGTGGCGCCTGCGTCATCCATGGTCGCGTGGCACCCTGCAGCTGCGACGCAGAGCGAGGCGCCGCGTGTCGCCCTCGTAGGCATCGAGCGACTCGGACACGATGAAGGACTCGGCGTCCCCTGTCATCTCGCTCCGCATCTCCAGACGGGTGCGCCAGTCGCCGCGGCGGATCTCGATCGTCCGTCGGCACTCGACGACGGCCGAGAGTGGGTCGCCGTCCACGATCGCGAACCGGATCGGGTCGCGATCGAGGTACTCGAGCCCGCCCGGGAGGCGCTTGGCGCCAGACAGCGCCCGCGACATGCGGTACTCGTGGAGCCTTGACACGTGATCCTGGCCGACCTGGACGTACGGCTCGCGCCGGCGGAGCGACTCGTAGGCGAGTGGCGTCGCGATCTCGGGCTCGCCGAACGGCGGTAGCGCGGCGTCCTCGGCGCGCGGCGGACGCACCGGCAGGTCGATCGTGCTGCCGGGGCCGGTGTGGACGGTGATCGTGGCGAGCTCCGGCGAGGGCCAGATCCACGGCCAGTAGCTGGTCGAGACGGCCAGGCGGAGCCGGTTCCCGGCGGCGAACGCGTGGGCGATCGCCTTCATCTCCACCGTTGCCTCGAATGGCCGGTCAGGCTCGATGGGCGCCGGATGCTCATGCGACTCGCGGTGGCACAGGTTGAGGATCCCCCGGCCGACGAGCCGCGAGGCCCCGTCCTGGGAGACCTCGCACAGCCGCACGGCCACGAACGCGACCGGGCGGTCGGACGACAGCGTCAGGCGGGCGACGGGGTTGCCGAGGATCTCGAACGGCCGCTCGATCGGCTCCGAGTCGAACGTCAGCGACGCCGCATCGTCGTGGCGCTGGTCGCCGGGCAGGTCGGCCGGGTTCCCGTACGGCAGCCAAGAGCCGCTGTCCGCGCCGACCGTGAGTGGCGAGCAGTGGCTGCGCGCGCCCGCCGCCGTGGGCTCGGGGCTGAGGCCGGCTGTGTTCACGACCAGCAGCGACGGCTCGATCCGCTCCGAGGGCCACGACGCCTCGGCCGCCCAGCGCCCTTCGCGGTGGTCGTATCCGCGTTGCGGCTCGACCGAGTGTTGCATCCAGAACCGCAGCATCGGCTCGTCCATGATCCCGGTGTCGATCCCCTTGAGCCAGTGGTCCCACCACCGCAGCGATTCCTGGAGGAAGCCGATCGCCGGGCCGGGATATCCCTCCTCCGGCCACAGGTGCTCCCACGGCCCGATCAGCCCCTTGCGCGGCCCTGGCAGCGACTCGAGCATCCGAAGGATCGCGTTCGTATACCCGTCCGCCCATCCGCCGACGGCGTACACGGCGCACTCGATCGCACCTGGGTCCTCGCAGATCGAGCCGTGCTTCCAGTAGGAGTCGCGCCGCTGGTGGGTCAGCCACCGCTCGGCCAGGAACGGCAGCGCCTCCAGCCGCGCGAGCCACATCTCCCGCCATCTCTCGCCGACCGTCTCAGGGTCGGGCGGCCGGCCGCCGTAGGAGAGCATGACGGATGCCCACACCGACAGGTAGAAGGCGAGCACCGAGCCGCCGCTGTAGTGGACGTCGTCGGCATAGCGGTCGTCCGTCGAGCAGGCGGTGATGATCGCCTTCAGCTCGGGTGGGCGTCGCGCCGCGACCTGCAGGCTGTTGAACCCGCCCCAGGAGATGCCCATCATGCCGATGTCCCCCGTGCACCACGGCTGCGCGGCGATCCACCGCAGCACCTCGAGCGCATCGTCGTGTTCCTGCAGGCTGTACTCGTCGTCCAACAGCCCCTCGGAGTCGCCGCTGCCGCGGATGTCGACGCGCAGTGCCGCGTAGCCGTGGCCGGCGATGTAGGGGTGGCGCACCGCGTCGTCCACGGCGGTCGCGTCTCCCTTGCGGTAGGGCAGGTACTCCAGCACCGCGGGCACCGGATCGCGCTCGGCGTCGTCGGGCAGCCAGATCCGCGCCGAGAGCCGGGTGCCATCGGCGAGCGGGATCCAGCAGTGGTCGATCTGCCGCACCCGGCGCGGGAACTCGGTGCGCACCCGTGGCGTCACGGCAGCTCCCCGATCAGCTCCGGCGCGTCGGCCGTGTCAGGGTCGAGCGCCCGTGCCGCGAACACCCGGACGTGCGGCCGGTAGCAGTCCCACAGCTCGCGCAGCCGGTCGAGCGGGCGCTCGTCGAGGTCGACGCGCAGGTCGACCAGCGGGAAGGGCTGTTCCTCGACGACGAGCAGGGCGGCCGATCGGGGCGGCGACGGCTCGCCGCCCGCGAAGAGCCCGGCCTCGAGCGCGCGCATCAGCCGCTCCGCCAGCTGGACGCCGTCGCTCGACAGGAAGGCGGCCAGGATGGCCGGCCCGACCTCGCCGGATGCCAGCACGTTGCCCAGGACAGCGACGCCGTCATCCTGAATCTCCGCGAAGGGCGGCTCGACCCGATCGCCGGAGAACGTGGCGACGCCGCCGGACGCGTCGACCACGGCCAGCTGGCGCCAGCCCCGGTCTTCCGTCGAGGCGATCACCCCGTCGACCGCGCCGGCGGCGGCGCAGCCGGATGCGAGCAGGTCGAGCGCCCGTGGCCCCAGCCGGGGGTCGGTGCGGTGCTGCGTCAGGGCGACGCCCACCCCCGCGCGGGCGTGGGGCACGCGCGATCCCACGGCGATGTCGGACGTGGCGACGGCCGCGCCGAGCTGGCCGGTGCGACGGCACCGCGCGGCCACCGAGAACGTCACCCCGGCACCAGCCACATGCGGGAGGCTGGCCAGGTCAGACGCCGGGGCGCCTCGCTGGCACCACCGTCGTCCTCGCTTGGGGCGAGGCCGATCACCCGGCCGTGCTCGCCGGCGTCGAGCGTGTACTGCACCTGGGCGCCGAGGTAGGCGACGTCGACCACCTCGCCGCTGATGCCGAGCTGCTGGTCGCCGTCCGCCTCCATCGCCTCGGGGCGGACGATCGCGATCGCAGCGGCGCCGGTCTCGAGCGTGTCGGCGCCGCCGATCTCGGTGATCCCCAGCGGGCCCAGGTCGGCGCGGAACCGCCCCTCGCCCAGCCGCTCCATCACCGTCGCCGCGAAGCGGTTCGACGCCCCGACGAAGTCCGCCACGAATAGGGTCTGAGGGCGGTGGTACACCTCGCGCGGCAGGCCAAGCTGCTCGAGCCGGCCGGCGTTCATGATCC
>DATLLN010000181.1:0-5368 GCA_035537835.1 Gaiellales bacterium | reverse complement strand
GTCGTAGTCCGTGCACCACAACGAGACGTCCGGGCCGAGCATCGCCCAGCGTGCGCCGGGATCGCCCTCGTACGGCATCCCCACGCTGCCCGCATTGACGATCCGCTTCCCGGCCACCCGCCGGTCGAACTGCACATGAGTGTGACCGCAGACGACGATGTCGGCGTCCACTCCTTCCAGCATCGGTCGCAGTCGCGCCTCCGGCGTCAGGCGTGTGATGATCTCCTCGTCACTGCGCGGCGAGCCATGGCAGAACAGCGTCCGGCCGAGGCCCTCCACGTCGAGCACCACTCGGAGCGACGCCGCGGTCAGGAGCTCGCGGTGCGCGGCGGTCAGCGATGCCGCCGCCCAGCGGGCGCGCCGCGCCCAGATGTCGTCGCCCGACGACGGGTCGACCAGCTCGCGGTCGGCGTTGCCGCGGATGTAGCGCGCCCTGCAGCCGAGCGCGATCAGCCGGTCAAGCGTCGCCGCGGGCATCGGGCCGGCCGCCGAGTCACCGCCGACCAGCACGACGTCGGGCTCCTCCTCGGCGATCTGCTCGAGCACCGCGTCCAGCGCGGGCAGGTTGCCGTGGATGTCGTAGATCGCCGCGACACGCACCCGTTTAGCCTATCGGCCGGGGATCACGGTGCGGGAGCTCGAACTACGCCCGCGACGTGCGACAGCCCGATCACAACCCAGACGGCACCGGCGACCACCGGCTTTGTCACCAGATTCGAGTCCGCACTCGCCAGCATGTAGACGACCGAGACGCCGACTCCTCCCACCGACACGGCCGTCAGCAAGCCGCGCGGCCGGTAGCGGAGCGTCCGCCGCAGCGCCATCACAGTGCCGATGAACCCGCTCAGAAGCAGCGCGACGAATGCCCCGAATCCGAGCAACCCGGTTTCGACGGCCGTCCGCACGTAGTCGCTGTGTGTGAGCCTGCCGGCGGTCACCCCGATCGAGCCCCAGCCGTGGCCGATCACCGGCTCCTGGTTGACCTTCGGAAGATTCTGCCGCCAGAGGCCGACTCGGCTGACGAATGTGTTGCCGCTGTCCTGCGCCGTCTGCTCCTGGCTGAGGTCGTTGAACCGGTGCACGGTATTGGGGACGGCCAGCACGAGGGCGCCCACCACGAGCGGAACGATCAAGAGCAGCGTGCGGTAGCGAATGATCCCGATCACGATCAGCCCGACGATCAACGTGATCCACCCGGTGCGCGTGTAGGAGCCGACCAGCGCGACGCCGGCGACGCCTGTCCAGGCGAGCAGCGGCGCCCACCAGCGTAGGCGTCCGCCGAGCAGGAGGGGGATCGCCGCGCACAGCAGGACGCCGAGGATGATGCCGAGCTCGTCCGGGCCGGTGAAGCCGCCGGTCGCGCGGTCGAATTGGAACTGGCCGAGCCCCGCGCGGCCGCCGCTGTTGACGGTTTGCCAGATTGCCACGCCAATCACGCCGAGCACCGAGGTGAAGAGGGCCCCCAGCACCAGCTGGATGTCGAGCCGTGTCCGACAGACGGTGTAGACGAGGGCGTACAGCACACCGATCTGGGCGAATCGCGCCACTTCGGACACCCCCAGCCCGAGGTCCGGGGCGTGGACGAGGCTGACGGCCGCCACCGCCGTCAGCGCGATGAACGGCCAGACCGACGGAGCTCGGCGCACCTCACGCCAGTTCTCGATGAGGTAGGCGCCTCCGACGACCAGGAGCATGATCGTGATCCCGGTCGACAGGTTGTACTTCAACCCGCCGACGGTCACGAGCCTGCCGTCCGCCCACAGGTCGGCGCTCTGGAAGATCAGCAGCACGCCGACCAGGCCCGAGACCGGCCGCACGACGAACAGCACGATCAGCCCGATCAGGAGCGCCGACGCCGCGTAGGCGGCAAAGCGGTTCGACGATGTGGCGAGCACGAACAGCGCGCCGCTGTAGCCGATCGCCGCCAGCCACGTCAGCGACCGCGGCAGGCGAACGCCCACCGGGACGGCGCCGTGGCGCGAAGGGAGGGCGAGCGTCGACATCGGCGCCCCTACGACGATGCCCGGACCGGCGCGGGCTCTACGCGGCTCGAGGCCGCCCGCGCGCCGGGCTCGAGCGGCTTGCGCTCGAACCACAGCCGCAGCGACGTCCGCGCCGCGCGCCGCACTCGCTCGACCGACCGGTCGAGATCCTGCCAGCGGCTCGCCGGCCGCAGCACGACGACCGCACCATCCGCCAGCCCTGTCACCAGGAGCGAACCTGGGTGATCCGACACCGCGGCGGTCGCAATCACGACCACGTCGGCGTGCTTGCGGGCCTCGAGGAGGAGGTCCGACACCCGGGCCGACGAGAAGAGCGTCTCGTCCGGCTGGGCGCTGGCGCCGGCGGCCACCTCGCGCAGGTTCTCACCGATCTGATGCACGGCGAGCGCGTCGTCGGTGCCGTCGAGGAAGCTCCGCACGCCGGAGCCGCCCCCATCCGGCGCCACATCCATGACGAGCGCCGGCGTCCCGGCTGCCGCAAACGCGTGAGCCAGCTCGGTCGCGGATGCGCGGACACCGCGCCGATTGTCGGTGGGAACCACCGCGACGACGCCACCGTCCGGTCTGACGGCCGAGAGCTCCAGGTCGACGCGCAGCCCGGCGATACCCGCGGGGGTCGAGTCATACACGTCCATGTCTGCCGGGTCGAGCGCGGATGCGTTGCGCACTCGCGGATCGAACCGCTGGAGGGCCAGCGCGAGCAGGACGCCCGTCGCCAGCCCGGTCATCAGACCCGCCAGCAAGGCGGCGGCCGGGCTGATGGAAGCCGTTTGCTTCTCCACGCTGGGGTCGCCGCCGACGGTGATCTGGTTCGGCACCGCAGCGAGCGCATTCGTGATCGCCAGGTGTGCATCCTGGCCACCGGAGGTGTCGGCGACGGCCGGCACACTATTCAGCGCCGTGGTCAGCATCGAGATCTGCTCGCCCTGGCGCACCTTCACGTAGGCCGCGGCGTAGGCCGCTGCGCCCCTGCGGGCGGCGGCTGCGGAGTCCGCGTCGTAGGCCAGCTGGGCCTCGGTGGCGTCGAGCGCCTTGCCCGAGACGGCGTCTCGCACGATCCCCTGCGGCACGCCGAGGGCCTGCGCGGCGTTCGCGACAGCGGCCGACAACCCGTAGCTCGCGGGATCCGGCAGCACCTTGGGCTGCACCACCCGCGGCAGCGAGTACCGTCCATTGGAGCCGCTCATGTCGAACTCGACCTCGCGCACAGTGACTGTGGCCCGGTATGCCCCGTGCTGCCGCGAGCTCGCGACCTGGCGGGCCACGACGCCGAACCCGATGGCCACGATGGCAATCACCCACCACCACCTGAGCATGGCCGCGAGCGCACCGCGGAAGGTCAGTTCAGGTCGAAGACTCATTCGGCTCCCGGTCAGTCGGAGAACGCGGACTGCCGGCCCGCGGTCTATTGCCCACGCACGCCAGTGTACAGTGGACTGCCAGGGCGACAAGTAGATCATTCCGTGATGACCGAGCTGGCCCCAACACCCGAAGCCGCCCGCCGCCCGGGAGCCGCACCGGCAGGGGCCCGCAGGGGGCTGCGGACGCCCGGCCGGCGCGTGGCGGTCTGCGCCGTGGCCCTGCTCGTGATCGCGGGCCTGGTCGCCAGCGGCGCCACCGGCTGGCTCGACGACCTGCTGCGCGACCACGCCGCTCCGCTGGCCCATGGGCCGCAGCGCTCCCACCCGTTCCTCCTCACCTGGCTGAACGAGTGGCTGGCGGTCGACACGCTGCTTCTGGGGCCGGTGCTGAGCACCCTGATCTTCGGGGCAGAATGCGTGCTGCTCGGGTCCCGGCGCCAGCGGCGCCGGGCCCTGGCCTGGGGAGGCGCCTTTGTCGCCGGGCTCGCCATCGAGCTGATCGGCAAGCAGCTCGTCGATCCCGGGTTCCCCAGCGGCCACGTGCTACGGTCGGTGCTGATCGCACAGGTCGCGATCGAGCTCTGGCCCCGCCGTCGAGCGGCGTTCTACGGCCTCGTGATCGTGACCGTGATCGCGATCCAGCTGAAGGGCATCCACACGATCTCCGATATCGCCGGTGGCCTGGTCGCCGGCGTCGGGCTGTCGGCGGCCGTCGATCTGGTCTCGCCGCCTATGCGTTCACGCCGCTCCAGCATCTAGATCACCCGCGTGGGGCACGCCGCGCCGGCGCCTCTCCCCTACACCGAGACGTATGCAAGGGCGTCTGCTGCTGCTCGCGATCGCGGCATCGAGTATCTGGCTGATGAGCGTGCCGGGCAGCTCAGCGCGCACGCCGGTGCCGGTCGCGGTCGTCGAAGGTGAGTACTACATCCATCTGACGGGCCGGCTCAGCGCTCCGCACGGCGCGGTGAAGTTCAACACCTGGAACGCCGGTGAGGATGATCACATGCTGTACATCGGCCGCAAGGGCAAGCGGTACGGCCAGATCGCCCGAATCCCTGCCGGTGCGCGTGTCTCGATCACGGTCAATCTTCCGCGCGGGACGTACAACCTGCTGTGCAGGCTGCCCGGGCACGTCGGCCTGGGCATGGTCGCGCACTTCAAGGTGACGTAGCCTCCGACTACTCGTCCGTTGGATGCACCTGCGCCGGCGGGTCGGGCGAGGCGACCCCCGCCTGCCACGGCCTCTGTGGATCGCCGATTGGCGGCCCGCCGACCGTCGAAGCTGGCGCAGGCCGCTGCGGCGCCGGGTCGGGCGGAGGCGAGGGCGACCCGCGGGGCCGGCGAAACAGCAGGACGCCCCCGCCGATCGCAACCAGCGCAACCAGCGCGATAACCACGCCCAGAATCAACGTCCACACCGGCACGCCGGCCAGCGAGTCGGGGACCGCGAGCGGGCTCGCGGCAAGCGTGCGCTCGTGGCACGACGAGGACGACGTGCCGTTGACGAAGGCGCTGCCCGGGTTCCCGGTCGCGAGGGCGAGCTGGCCCTGCGGCGGCACCGCGCACTGGTTCACCGATGACGTGTGGGAGCGCAGCCATACAAGTCCCAGCACATCGCCCTGCGAGAGGTCTGAGGTGGTGTCGTGCAGCATCGCGGCGGCGGCGTCCGGCGCCTGGGACACCGGTACCCCGAGCATCTGGTTGACGATGGCACCTAACACCCGGGTCTGGCGGGCTGACTGGGCGCGGTCGTCGGTGGCGTCATCCACGGGGCCGCTGCGCATGTAGACGGCGGCTTGTGCGCCGTTCAGATGAATGCGCCCCTTCACGAAGTGGCCGCCCGGCCCCCCGCCCTGCGGCGGGATTGTCAGCTCGGTCGGATTGACCAGCGTAATGCCGCCGAGGCCGTCCACGAGCGCCGAAACTCTGGTCGGCTCGATCGCGACGATGTGATTGATCGGCGTGTGCAGCGCCTGCGAAACCGCCCGGACGGCCGCCGGA
>DATLLN010000180.1:0-2087 GCA_035537835.1 Gaiellales bacterium | reverse complement strand
CGGTGCGCGATCCAGTCGCTGGCCCGCCGCGGCGCCGCCGCGGAGAAGGCGCTGGAGAGCTACCCGACGGCGCTGCGGCAGGCGCTCGGCGGCTACTACCGCATCGGCAACCTGTTCTCCCGGCTGATCGGCAACCCGACGATCATGGGCCTCGCCACCCGGCACGGCCTCCCGCGCCGCACGCTGATGGAGTTCCTGCTCAAGCTGCTGGCGAACCTGTACGACCCGAAGGACGGTGCGACGAGCGACCGCGTGATCACCGCGATGGCGCGGCTCGCCCCGAGCGTCTAGTGCGTACGAAGTGTAAGGCTTGCCTGGCTCCGGCCGGGCGGGTGCCGCGACCTAGGGTCGCGGCGCCGAGAAGGATTCCCCCGACACCGGGGGACGGCCCGAGATGAGGGTGCACGAGGATGGGTCCCTACCTCCCGCTGGTGCTGATGTTCGCGCTCGCCGCGGGCTTTGCGCTGTTCTCGGTGACGGCAGCGCCCTACATCGGCCCGCGCCGCTACAACCGCGCCAAGCTCGACGCCTACGAGTGCGGCATCGAGCCCTCGCCGCACCCGGTGGTGGGAGCCGGCCGCATGCCGGTCGCCTACTACATCACCGCGATGCTGTTCATCCTGTTCGACATCGAGATGGTCTTCCTCTATCCCTTCGCGGTCAGCGCGAACGCGCTGGGCGTCTTCGGGCTGGTCGAGATCGTGCTGTTCATCGTGACCGTCGGCTTCGCCTACATCTACGTGTGGCGCCGCGGCGGTCTGGATTGGAACTAGGAATATGGGCCTCGAGGAGCACCTGCCCAGCGGCGTCCTGCTGACCAGCGTCGAGAAGCTGGTCAACTGGACGCGCAAGTCGTCGCTGTGGCCCGCCACGTTCGGCCTGGCCTGCTGCGCGATCGAGATGATGACCACCGGCGCACCCCGCTACGACCTGGCGCGCTTCGGCATGGAGGTCTTCCGGGCCTCACCCCGGCAGGCGGACCTGATGATCGTCGCCGGCCGGGTGAGCAACAAGATGGCCCCGGTGCTGCGCCAGATCTACGACCAGATGCCGGAACCGCGCTGGGTGCTGGCGATGGGTGTCTGCGCCAGCTCCGGCGGGATGTTCAACAACTATGCGGTCGTGCAGGGCGTCGATCACGTCGTGCCCGTCGACATGTACCTGCCCGGCTGCCCGCCGCGGCCCGAGATGCTCATGGACGCGATCCTCAAGATCCACGCCAAGATCATGGACGAGCCGCTGGGCACCAAGCGGGCCGCCGAGCTCGCGGCGTCCGGCCACACGACCGAGCTCGTCCCGTCGTCGATCCGGTTCGCGCCCAAGGGCAAGCGGCACGAGCGGGAGACGCAGCTGGGCGCCCCGAACGAGCTCCGGGCGCTGGCTGAACGCCGGGAGGAGAAGAGACGATGAGCGACGAGAACGCTCCGGGCACCAGCAAGGAGAACGTCGAGCCCACCGGCGGCGCGCAGTCGTCGGCGCAGCGCAGCGGCCCGGACCAGGCCGCGCAGGAGGCCGGCGGCGCCACTCCCGCCCGAGCCGACGAGGTCGAGCAGGCCGCCGACCCGCTCGGCTCCGAGACCACTCCGGAGGGCGGTACCCGCCAGGCCCCGGCCCGCGTCCGCCACGGGATGTTCGGCGTCCGCGGCTCCGGCGACACGTCCGGCTTCGGCGGCCTCCAGCTACCCGGCTACGTCCCCGCGCCGGCCGAGCGCCCCTACGGCGGCTGGTTCGACGCGTTCGTCGACGAACTGGGTGCCGCGCTGGCGGAGCGGGGAGTCGAGGGCGCGGTCCAGCAGATCACCATCGACCGCGGCGAGATCACCTTCTACGTCGCCCGCGAGCGGCTGCTCGACCTGTGCCGCACGCTGCGCGACGACGAGGCGCTGCGCTTCGAGCTGTGCTCGTCGGTGTCGGGCGTCGACTACGGCGCGGACGTCGTGCGCCGTCTGCACGTCGTCTACCACCTGCTGTCGATGACCTACCGGCGCCGGATCCGCCTCGAGGTGTCCGTGGACGCCGACGACGCGCACGTGCCCAGCGTCGTCGAGATCTACCCGACGGCCGACTGGCACGAGCGCGAGGCCTGG
>DATLLN010000179.1:0-5648 GCA_035537835.1 Gaiellales bacterium | reverse complement strand
GATCCGGGGGCGTAGTCGCGCACGGGCTCGTTGACCGGCGCGGGGAGGGTGAAGATGCCGTTGCTCATAGCCGCCTAGCCTACTCCCGCGGAGCGCGCGCGGACTCAGACGCCGGCGGGCGACTCGTTGGGCAGCCGCAGGAGGTCGCGGATCGACACGATCCCGACCAGCCGGTCGTCCTCGACCACCGGCACGTGCCGGAAGCCGCCATGGATCATCAGCGACGCCGCCTCGCCGTTGCTCGCATCCCGCCCGACGGTGATCGGGTCGTGCGTCATCTGATCGGACACGGTGCCGTCGATCGAGCCGGTGCCTACGGTGCGCAGCACGTCGCGCTCGGTGAGGATGCCCTTCAGCCGGTCGCCCTCGGTGACCAGGATCGCCCCCACCCGGCGCTCAGCCATGATGTGCGCCGCCTCGATCAGCGTGGTCGTCGGTGCGCAGGTGAGCAGGCTCGTCGTCATCGTGTTGGCGACGAGCTCGTCGGGTGCGCGCTGGTAGGCCGTGCTCATGAACCGCCGATCCTATCGCGTCCGGCGAATCGAGGACGGCCCGGGGATACCATATGGCCATGCCTGCACAGGCCTACCGGGGGAAACCGTGCATCTGCCAGCACCGGCTGGAGCTGTGCGACCAGCGGTGCGTGGCGGACATGATGTCGACCACCTTCTACGTCGCCTGCCTGCGCCTGACGGGCCGCCGGTGCCTGGTGATCGGGGCCGGGTCGGTGGGCCTCGAGAAGATCGAGGGGCTGCTCGCGGCGGACGCCGTCGTCCATGTGATCGCGCCCGAAGCGTGTCCCGAGGTCGCCGAGCTGGCGGCGTCGGGCGACGTGGAATGGACGCAGCGGCACTTCCAGCCGGGCGACCTCGAGGGCCACTTTCTGGCGATCGCGGCGACCAGCGACACCGAGACCAACATCCGGGTGTTCGACGAGGCCGAGCGCCGGGCGATGCTGTGCAACGTCGTCGACGTGCCGCCACTCTGCTCGTTCATCCTGCCGGCGATCGTCCGCCAAGGCCCGATCGCGATCGCCATCTCGACGGCCGGGGCCAGCCCCGCGCTTGCGAAGCGGATGAAGCGCGAGATCGGCGAGATCTTCGGCCCGGAGCATGCCGAGCTGGCGTGGATCCTGAACGACGTGCGCGGATGGGCGAAGGCCACGCTGCCCACCTACGACGACCGCAAGGCGTTCTTCGAGGGCATCGTCAACGGCGATCCCGATCCCGTCGCGCTGCTGCGGCGCGGTGACCGGGCCGCGGTCGACCGGCTGATCGCCGAGCGTCAGGCCGCTTTGACGCCGGCCTGAATCGCCCGCACCAGGCGCTCAAGCTCGGTCGCCGAGATGCGGTCGTTGAGCAGCGGCGAGTCCGGGCCCTCCTGCAGCATCACCATCGTCAGCGCGACGGCGTGCGGCTCGACCGGACGCTCGGGGTCGCGCAGCGCAACCGCGATCTGCCGCAGCTGCGGCCGCACCAGCTCGACCCGCGACTGCAGCGCCACGCCCGACTTCCCGGTCGCCTTGTCGACGCCGTTCGCGAGCCTCGCCCGCTGCGGCAACGACACCAGGTTGCGCGCGTGACGGTCGACGGACGGCAGGCTGCGGGCATCACCCTGGGCGACCAGCCGCGTCAGCAGATGGATCCGCTGCTGGCGTGACACGATGCCGATGGCGGCGCCGGCCAGTGCGCCGGACGCCAGCGCAATGGCCACGCTCGTGAACCGGGCGACGATCGCGATCAGCGCGCAGGCGACCAGCATCCCGGCCGCGCCGAACGCATCGTTGCGCCGGTGGCGCAGGTCGCGGAGCCGCTCCCGCGCCGCGTCGACATCCATGAACTCCCGCAGCATGGGCTTCAACGTAGCCGAGCCCGCCGGGCGATCCGGCCGGTGGTGAACCGGGGATTGGAACCGGCTTGGAAGCCGGTGTTTCTAGGACGCCTCGGGCTGCGCCTCGACGGCAGCCGCCGGCTGCTCGCCGCCGCCCTCAGCTCGCTTGCGGCCGCGCGAGCGCGACCGGCGGCGCTCCGACGACGCGCCGACTGGCTCGCCGCGGGCGATCTTGCGGACGGCGCCAGGCCGCGAGTCGCGCACGGTCTTCCCCTCGCCGCCATCCAGCTCGAACTCCACCCGCACGCGGCCGCGCACGCCGGCCGTCTTCAGCTGGGCGAGCACCTTGCGAGCGGCGTCGTCGAGCAGCACCTCCGCCTCCTCGCGGCCGAGCTGCACGACCAGGCCGGCGCCCTCGACCGAGACCCGGGCCGTCCGGTCGGGCCTGGACTCGCTGACCAGCTTGGCCACCTGTACCTCGAGCGGCGCCTGGTCGGCGGCCGCGGAGCGCACCTCGGGTGCCGTGGCGAACCGGCGGTCACCGTCGCCGGAGAGCGCCCAGACCAGCTTCTCGGACTCGCCGAGCTGGGGGATCACGACCTGGTCGGCGTCGTCGCGCAGCCGGACGGCGACCTGCGGCGGCACCTCGACGACCACGGCGCCGTCGCTGCGGCGGACGGACACAGCCGGTGGCGTCGAGCCGACCACGGCGCCGTTGAACGAGACGGTGTCGCCGCGCTCCTTCTCCTTGGTCTTGGCGCGCTTCTGCGTCTTGGCGCGCTGCGCCGGCGCGGGAATGTTCGAGCCGAGCGCGGCGGCCAGCCGGTGGGAGTCAGCGGACAGCACCAGCCGCGAACGCTCGACCAGCCGCTCGGCCGTCGTCCCCCTGCGCGGCGAGGCGACCGCCAGCAGCGCGGCGCCGGCCTCGAGCGGTGATGAGGTCGCGACGGCCGCCAGCTTGGCCGCGGCCTCGGTGTGGGCCGACTCGTCGGACGCCGCGGCGAGCGCACCCAGCAGGCTGCGACCGTCCTTGACGTGGCTACCGGCGTACCGGTACTCGTGGTCGCGGGCGGCGCGGGCAAGCTGCCACGTCCACGCGACGATCCGGTCGTCCGGCGCCTCGATCCGCTGGTCGCCCATCGCCAGCAGCAGCACCCGGGCGCCCTGGCCGCGGTCCTGCTGCCACGTCGGGGCGGCCTCGACCAGGCGGCAGGCCATCGCGAATGTGGTCTGCGTCGGCCCCTGCGACGCCAGGTCGCCGAGCGCCTGGAGGCGCAGCCGGCGGTGCTTGTTCTCGGCGGCGCAGGTGAAGAAGAAGAGCTCGCGGGCCTCGGGCTGGAGGCCGGTGATCCGCTCGGCCAGCATCTGCACGTCGGCCGGGCTGACGGCGCGCGCCGCGACAACGGCCCATGCCCGCTGCTCGTCGAGCGGCAGCTTGGACGCGTCGACCAGGCGCCACTGGTTGGCGATCACCGCGATCCGCCGTTCGGGATCGTCCGAGACGGGGACGATCCAGTTGCCTTCCTTGACGATCGGCTTGGCCGGGCGGCGGCGCCAGCGCCGGCGGCGCGGCGGCGGAGGCGTGACCAGGCCGTTCGGCCGGTAGGCATCGACGCCGAGCAGCGAGTGCAGCGTGATCACGCGTTCCGTGTGCGGCGCTCCCGGCTCGGCGAAGTCGACGACGATGCCGGCCTCCTTGCGGCGGTGCAACCGCATGATGCGGCCGACCCGCTGCTGGTAGACGCGGCGGCTGGCCGTCGGCGCGAGGTGCATGCACACGGTGGCCCGCGGCGCGTTCCAGCCCTCGGCCAGCAGCTGCGCGTTGACCAGCACGTTGATCTCGCCGCGGTCGTAGGCGGCCAGCGTCTCGGCCAGCTGGCGCGGTGGCGTCTTGCCCGACACGGCGCCGGCCTTCAGCCCGATCGCCTTCATCGACGCGGCGATCCGTTCGGCGTGCTCGACGCCGGCGGCGTAGACGATGCCCGGCGTATCGCCGAACCGGCTCTTGTACAGGTCGGCGGCGGCCAGGTTGAGCGGATCCAGGTCGAGGGCGGCGGCCAGCTGGCTCTGGTCGAAGTCACCGCCGACGATCTCGACCGAGCGCAGGGACGCGATCGGGCGCACCCGCGAGCAGCGCAGCGGCGCGACGACGCCGCGGCGCACCGCCTCGGCCAACGGGAAGTCGGCGACCTCGGCCGGGAAGACGTCGCCCACGTGCTTCTGCAGCAGCTGATCGGTGGCCGTCATACCGATGTACACCGGCTCGCTGAACGAGCGGATGGCGGCCGCGGTCTTGTCGCCGAGCGCGGTGTGCGCCTCGTCGCAGACCACGACGCCGTACAGATCCTCGCGGATGCTCGACGCGTGCTTGATGAACCAGGAGTACGTGTTGATCGTCAGCGGCGGCGTCTGCGGCACCGTCTCGCCGCGCAGCACCGGACCGTGGAGCCGGCCGCCGTAGCCCTCCTTGGTCAGGTCGCGCGTGAACTGGTCGACCAGCAGGCGGCGGTGGGTGAGGATCAGGACGCCGGTCGTCCGCGCCGCCTCGACGAACCCGGCGGCGGCGATCGTCTTGCCGGACGCCGTGGGATGTTTGAAGCGGTAGCGGCGGCGGGCGCCGGGGTCGGGGCCGTGCTCGCCCTCCTCGACGACGTCCTCGACCACAACCTGGGTCGGATCCTCGGGGCCGAGCAGCTCGACGAAGGCCTCCCCGTTCCCGTTGCCATTCCCGTTGCCGTCGCCGTTCTCGACCGGGGCATCACCGTTGTCGGCGGGGTCGTCGTCGTCTTCCTCGTCCTCCGGCACCGCTCCGCGCTCGACGTCGCTGATCAGCGCCGCCAGCTGCCCGGCGAGCGCGTCGACCTGGTGGCGGCGCAGCGACGTGCCCGAGGCCAACCGGGGCTGCGGGTCGGACAGGACGCGGTCGAGGCCGAGGATCAGCGAGAAGTCGCGGCGCCACTCGTAACTGGGTGCGGTCGACCCCCGGTCCATCTCGGCCAGGGCAGCGTCGAGCGCGGCCCGCCGAGCGGTTCCAGGGGCGAGCGCCACCTCAGCGGCTTCGCCTTCGTGCAGCAGCGGTTCCCCGCACCACGTCTCGACGCGATGCGCGGCCGCTTCCAGATCGGCCTTGATCCCCAAAGTCATCTCTTCGACCGCCGGGTTAATGCGGGCGCCAAAAGGCGGCACCGGCGGTGAGATCTCAGTGTAGCGAATTCTCCGCCGCAAGCGCGCCGGCGACGAGCACGGCCAGCAGCTCATGGAGCGCTGGGCCGGACGCAACGATGTCACGCGACACGAGCCCGCCCGCCTCGCGCACGAGCAACGCCCCGGCCGCCAGGTCCCACGGGTTCAGCCCAACCTCGTAGAACCCGTCCACGCGCCCGCAGGCCACCGACGCGAGGTCGACGGCGGCCGAGCCGCCGCGCCGGATATCGCGCACGCTGGGCAGGATGATCGCCAGCTCGGCGGCCTGTGCGCGGCGCACCTCGGCGACGTACGAGAACCCGGTCGCGATCAGCGCCGATGCCAGCTCCGTGGCCCCGGACACGGCGATCGGCCCGCCGTCCAGCCTCGCGCCGGCGCCGCGCGCGGCGGTGAAGGTCTCGCCGCGGGTGGGGATGTGCACGACGCCGGCCAGCGTGCCGTCCTCGTCCTCACAGGCGACGCTGACCGCCCAGTCGGGCAGCCCGAACAGGTAGTTCACGGTGCCGTCGAGCGGATCCACCACCCAGCGGATGCCCGAGCCGCCCGCGACGCTCGACCCCTCCTCCCCCAGCAGACCGTCGTCGGGCCGGGCAGCGAGCAGCCGGCCGCGGATC
>DATLLN010000178.1:0-12068 GCA_035537835.1 Gaiellales bacterium | reverse complement strand
CGTGGTCGGCTGGGCGAGCAGCCGCGCCTCGGCGGCGGCCGCCGACACCCCGTAGACGACGATACCGTGTCCGTCGGAGCTGGATGAGTCGTCCTCGCGCAGGCCGGTGGGGAGGCCGCTGAACGCCGAGTACACGAGCTTGTTCGCCCGCTCGCACGAGGCGGTGAGGACGTGCGCCAGCGCCAGCCGCAGGTAGTCGAGGACGACCCCGTACGGGACAGAGTCGAAGTTGCCGTTGGAGAGCGCGCGGCCGTCCGGGGTGATGGCCGGGTTGTCATGTGAGGCGACGAGCTCGGCCATGCCGTCACGATCGTCGAGGCCGAGCGCGACCCGTGCGGCGGCGTGGGTCTGGGGGACGACGCGCATCGTCAGCGGGTCCTGCAGCTCGCGGTGCAGGCCGCCCTCGAGCAGCGTGCCGCCGTCCAGCAGCATCCGCAGACGGTCGATCTGCTCGGCCAGGCCGGGCACCGGCCGGGCGTCGGCGATCGCCGGATCGAGCGCCTCGACGTTCCCGACCATGCCCTCGAACGTGAGCATCGCCGACAGGTCGAACGCGTCCAGCAGCGCCTCGACGCCGGCCAGCGCCAGCGCCGTCCAGCCCAGCGTGAAGGCGTTCGAGTTGACGAAGGCCAGCGCCTCCTTGGCGGTGGGCAGCCACGGCTCGAGCCCCAGCCGGTCGAGCTCCGCGGTCCAGGCGCCGTCGCCGGTCAGCGCCTCCGCCAGGTCGGCCAGCGGGCCCAGATCGGACTGGCCCAGGGAGCCGGTCGTCCGCACGTGCGGCGCCAGGCCGGCGTTGAGCGCCGCCACCAGGTGGTCGGCCAGCTCGGGGCGGACGCCGGAGCGGCCACGGCCGAATCCCGCCAGCTGGGCGAGCATCGCCGCGCGGACGACGTCGTTCGGGGCGTCGGGGCCGGTGCCGGTGCGGTGCGAGAGCAGCAGGAGCCGGTTGAACGCCGCCTGGTCGCGCTCGCCGACGGCCACCCGCTTGAGCGCGCCGACGCCGGTGGTCAGCCCGTACACGCGCTCGCCCCGGGCCAGCAGGGCGGCGGTGACGTCGCGTCCGGCGGCGATCCGCTCCCGGGCGGCCGGCGCGAGCTCCACCGGGCGGTGGTCGCGGGCGACGGCCACCACGTCGGCGAGGGCCAGGCGGTCGTCGAGGATCAGCGGGTCGGGCATAGCAGGCGGCATCATGGCACCTGGAGGAACGGGTCGCCGAGGGCACCGTCCAGCACGCGCACACCCAGGCCGGGGCCGTCCGGCGGCGCGAGCCTGCCGTTCCGCGGCGCGGGCATCCCCTCCGCGTTGTCGACGGTCACCCAGGCGTTGAAGTCGACGGTGTGCATGCGGTACCGCTCCGGCGTCGAGACCGAGAGGTGCGCCATGGCCGCCGTATCGATGCCGGCGCCGCCCGTGTCCTCCACGGTGACCATCATGCCCAGCTCGACGGCGACGTCCCTGATCTGGGCCGCCCGGGTGACCCCGCCGACCCGGGCGATCTTGATCGTCACCCCGCCGGCGATGCCGTCGCGCCAGGCGGCGAGCAGCGCGGCCATCGAATCGATGCTCTCGTCCAGCACCATCGGCGAGGTGCAGTGCTCGCGCACCAGCCGGCACTCGGCGAGCGTGTCGCAGGGTTGCTCCAGCACGTGGTCGACGTCGGCGGCCAGCCGGACGAACCGCAGCGCCGAGGAGGTGCTCCAGCCGGCGTTGGCATCGGCGAAGAGCACGATGTCCGGCCCGGCGACATCGCGCACGGCGGCCAGCCGCTCGGCGTCGAGGGCCGGCTCGCCGCCCACCTTGACCTGCAGCCGCCGGTATCCCTCGGCCAGATGCCGCCGGGCCAGGGCGGCGGCCCGGTCCGGCGCCACAGGCGGGATCGAGCGGTACAGCTCGACCGACTCGCCCTGCCCGCCGCCCAGCGCCGTGCACAGCGGCACGCCGCGGATCCGCGCGGCGGCGTCCCAGCACGCCATGTCGATCGCCGACTTGACGTACGGATGGCCGCGCAGCGCGGCGTCCATGTGCACGGCGACGCCCAGCGGCTGTGCGGCGTCCTGGCCGATCAGGGACGGCGCGAGCTCTGCCAGCCCGGCGCGCGCGCCGGCGGCGAACGACGGCGCGTAGAACGATCCGAGCGGCGCCATCTCGCCCCACCCGGTGATGCCGCCCGCCGTATCCAGGGCGACGATCGTCGAGTCGAAGCCGGACGCCGATCCTCCCGAGGTGGCGTACTCGCCGGCGGCGAACGGCTGCCGCTGGCGGTAGCCCCGGACGGCGACGATCTCAGTCACCGAGCTCGGCGCGCCGCCGGGTGACGAACTCCTCCAGCGCGCCGCGGACGCCGTCGTCCAGCGGCGGCTGCTGGTAGCCCTCGAGCGTCTCCCGCCAGATCCCGGCGGCGCGGGCGGCGGCGTCGTGCGCGCCGTTTCGCTCCCAGCGCTCGAAGTTCTCGGTGGAGGAGAGCAGCGGCCGGTAGAAGCAGTCGCGGAAGCGCTCCAGCGTGTGCACCGCGCCCAGGAAGTGGCCGCCGGGGCCGACCTCCTGGTGCGCGCCGTAGGCCAGGCTCTCCTCGTCGACCTCGAGCGGCTTGAACTCCTCCTGCAGCATCCGCAGCATCTCGATGTCGACGATGAACTTCTCGTAGCAGGCGACCAGGCCCGACTCCAGCCAGCCCGCGGCGTGCTCGATGTAGTTCGCACCGGCCAGGAAGGCGGGCAGCATCGTGTTCAGCCCCTCGTATGCGGCCTGGGCGTCGGGCAGCTGGCTGGACGTCAGGAAGCCGCCGCCCGCCCGCCACGGGATGCCGAAGCGGCGGGCGATCTGCCCGGAGCAGAGCAGGCCGACCGCCGATTCGGGGCCGCCGAAGCCCGGCGAGCCGGACTGCATGTCGGTGTGCGACAGGAACGAGCCGAGGATCACCGGCGCCCCCGGGCGGATCAGCTGGGTCAGCGATAGCCCGGCCAGGGCCTCGACCGTCTGCTGCACCAGCGCCGCCGGCACGGACGCCGGCGCCATCGCGCCCATCAGCAGGAAGGGCGTGATCACGTTCACCTGCCCGGCCTCGGCGTAGACGATCATCGCCTCCAGCATCCGCGTGTCGAACCGCAGTGGCGAGTTGGCGTTGACCACCGCGAAGACGCGCGCCTGGGGACGCTCGGCGTCGTTGGGGCCGAACAGGATGTCGGTCATCTCCAGCGTGTCGCGCGCCGCCTCGCCGGTGATCACCGCGCCCATGTACGGCTTGTCGGTCAGCGTCTGGACGGCCAGCAGCATGTCGAGGTGGCGCGAGTCGAGCGGCCGGTCGTTCGGCTCGCAGCACAGGCCGCCGGGCGTGTCCAGCTGCTCGAACGTCTGCGACAGCCGGCAGAACTGCTCGAAGTCGGCCAGCGTCGCCTCGCGCCGGTCGTCGCCCTCGCGGACGAACGGCGGCCCCTGCGTCGGCGCGAAGAACATGTGGCGGCCGCCCACCCGCACCGTGTGGTCCGGGTTGCGTGCGGCGAGGTCGTACTCGGAGGGGGCCTTGGCGACCTGCTCGAGTACGAACTCGGGGTCGAAGTGGACGATCTGGCCCTCGATCCGCTGGCCGGCCGCCCGGAACAGCTCGACCGCGTCGTCGTGCAGGAACTCGACGCCGATCTCGGAGATCAGCCGCCGCCACCCGCCCTCGATCGTGGCCATCGCGTCCTCGGACAGCAGCTCGTAGTGGGGGACGCGCTTCGCGAACACGCGCGGCAGGGTATCTCAGCGGTCCCGGTTTGGGCAGGCGCGATCACGGGTATCCGGCGCTGTTCGGACGAACGACAGAGGAGATCACATGCTCGAGCTGACCACTGGAACCGCCGAAGTCATCCGCAATCTGGTCGAGCAGGCCGACCTGCCCGAGGGCGGCGGCGTGCGCGTCCAGCTGGGCAAGGCGGCCGAGAACGGCGCCGCGCCGGGCTTCGTGCTCGCCCTGGTCGACCGTCCCGAGGATGGCGACGAGGAGATCTCGCAGGACGAGGCCCACGTGTACGTCGATTCCGAGGGCGCACGCATCCTCGACGACGCGGCGCTGGATGCGCACGTCGAGGGCACCGACGTGACCTTCTCGCTGATGCCCAAGCCGATCATCTGAAAAATCGGGGTCTGACCCCGATTTTTCACGAGTCAGCCGTCGCCGGGCTCGCCCTGGCCGCGCAGGAAGCGCTCGATCTCCCGCGCCAGCTCGTCGCCGGACGGGAGCTGCTCCTCGTCGAGCTCGCCGGCGACTGACTCCAGCCGGCGGACGGTGTCCTTGAGCATGGCGTCGGCGGCGACTGCCGCGTCGTAGTGGGCGTGCTGCTCGCGCTCGTCGTTGCGCAGGTCGTCGACGTCGAACTCGATGCTCAGGTGGCGGCCGAGCCGCTCGACCAGCGCGACGCTGGCGGCCGCGTAGCCGATGCTGGCATACGGCGGCACCTGGGCGAAGAACCCGGCGGCTGGGATGCCCGAGGCGGTAACCGCCATCTCCAGCGCCGACAGCGCCGCGGCGGGGACGCGCAACAGGCCCTCCGGCCCGCGCGCCTCGCCCGGCGCGAGCAGGTCGTCCCGCGACGCCGTCGCCATCAGCGGCACCGGCCGGGTGTGGGCGACCGCGGCGGGCACGGCGCCCAGGCTGACCCACTCGACGACGCCCAGCCGGTGTATCAGCTCGGCGACGTCGGATGCCAGCTCCTGCCAGCGCAGGTCGGGCTCGGCGCCCGCGAAGACAAGGAGGTCGCGCCCGGCGACCCGGACGTGGCGCAGCGCCAGCTCCGGCCAGCGCAGCTCGGACAGCCGCCCGTCCTCGACGTCGAGGATCGGCCGGCGCGACCGGTAGTCGAAGATCGCGTCGCCGTCGAAGGTCGCAACGACGGTGCCACCGGCTCCGATATGGGCCACGGCGTCGGACGCCGCCTCCGCCGCGTCGACCCAGCCGTCGAACGACGCGATGACGACGGCGTCGTCGATCGCGGGCAGATCCTCGGCCAGGTGGTAGAGGGCCACGACGCAGAGGATAGGGAGAATCAGCGGAGGATGCCGCGCAGGGCCGCCCGCGCCGCCAGCCAGCCGCACATCCCATGCACCCCGCCGCCGGGCGGCGTGGACGAGGAGCAGATGAACAGCCGGGGGTCGGGCGTGGTGTACGGCACCGGGCGGAGAGCCGGCCGGGCCAGCAGCTGGCGTAGGTTCGCGGCGCCGCCGTTGATGTCGCCGCCGACGTAGTTGCGGTTGTGCGCCTCCATAGCCGCCGGGCCCATCGCATGGCGGGCGAGGACGAGATCGCGGAATCCGGGCGCGAACCGCTCGAGCTGATCCTCGATCGCCTCGGTCATGTCGAACGTCGATCCGTTGGGCACGTGGCAGTACGCCCACAGCGTGTGCTTGCCGTCCGGCGCGCGGCTGGGATCAAACAGGCTCTGCTGGGCGACCAGCACGTAGGGCCGCCGGGGATGGATGCCGCGCGCCACCTCCGCCTCCGACGCGCAGATCTCGGCCAGCGTCCCGCCGACGTGCACGGTGCCCGCCCGCCGCGGCTCCTCGGCCGCCCACGGCACCGGCTCCGAGAGCGCGTAGTCCAGCTTGAAGACGCCGGGGCCGTAGCGGAAGCCGCGCAGCGCCCCGGCGTACCGCCGGGGCAGCGCGTCGCCGGCGATCCGCAGCAGCGCCCGCGGCGTGACGTCCATCAGCACCGCGCGCGCGTCCTCGACGTCGGCCAGCGAGGTGACTGGCGCGCCGGTCTCGATCTCGCCGCCCAGCGAGCGGAGCAGCGAGGCCATCGCGCCGGTGATCGCCGCCGAGCCGCCCACTGCGACCGGCCAGCCCACCCCGTGCCCGAGCATCTGCAGCATCAGCGCGAACGCCGCCGTCCCGCGATTCTCCAGCGGCTGCATCGCGTGCGCCGCGTTGCCCGCCACCAGCGCGCGCGCCGGCTCGGTGGTGAACCGGGCCCGCGCCAGCCCGGCCGCCGAGCGGATCGCCAGCAGCCCGAACCTCCCGGTCGCGATCGGGTGCCGGGGCAGGCGCACCGGCGGGCCGAGCAGGTCGTCCATCAGCGGCCGCCAGTCGCGCGCCGCCGGGCCGATCAGCCTGCGGTAGGCCGCCGCGTCGGCGCCCAGCGACGAGGCCGTGTCGTCGACCGAGCGGTGCAGCGCCGCGGCGGTGCCGCCGTCGAGCGGGTGCGCCAGGGCCAGGTCGGGCTGGACGAAGCGCAGACCGTGTTCCTCCAGCGGCAGCGCGGACAGCGCGGGGGATGCCAGCGTCAGCGGGTGGATCGCGGAGCACACGTCATGCCGGAACCCGGGGAGCGTCAGCTCCTCGGTGCGGGTGCCGCCACCGATCTCGGGCTCGGCCTCCAGCACCAGCACGGAGCGGCCGGCGCGGGCAAGCGCGATCGCCGCCGCCAGCCCGTTGGGGCCGGCCCCAACGACGATCGCGTCGTGGCCTTCAGCCACGCCTGAACGGCTTGGCTGCGAACCGCGCGGGGGCGGTCGCCATGTGGATGCCGGAGCGGATGCCCGAGTTGTGCCACACGTTGCCCGCGTTCCCCCACTGGCGGCTGCGGTCGACGCACACCATCTCCGAGACCACGTGCCCGTCGACGCCGAACGCCTGGGCCAGCGACTGCAGGGTGTGCTCCCAGTGCCGGTCCTCCTGCTTGTGGCCGCCGAAGGTCATGCCCATCTCGTAGATCGGGTCGGAGGCGCGCATCAGCACGTGCGCCTGGGCGACGGTCACGCCGCCGTCCTCGTACGCGCTGAACGTGATCCATCCGGCAAACATGTGGCCCTGCGGCGTCATCAGCGTGAACGACTCGTCGTCGGCGTACATCACCAGCACGCCCGTCGACAGCTTCATGCCGCCCGGCATGCCCAGGTCGAGCACAGCGACCTCGCCCGGCTGGATGCCGGCCAGCGGCGCGAAGAAGCGGTTGTTCTTCGGCCAGAACGACGGGAAGTCGCGCTTCCAGACCGCGATCACCTGCTGCGGGGTGACGTCGGCGCCCAGCAGCCGCACGCGGTACGTCTTCTGCCACATCCGGCCGAAGCCCTGGACCGGCGAGGTCGGCCGGCGCCCGGCGACGTTGATCCCCGACGAGCCCGGCTGCACGCCGGCCACCTCGAGCCGCTCGACGGGCTTCGCCCAGGACTCGCCGTCTCGATGTGTTCGCTCGCTGCTCACGTCGTTCGCTCCCTTCAGGCGGCGGCTGCGAGCGCGCCGGCCTCGTCGCTGTGGATGCCGATCGCCTCGTCGAGCCTGGTCAGCTCGAAGATCTGGCGGTAGTGGTCGGTCAGCCCGTACGCCATCAACCGCTGGCGATTGCGGTTCGCCCGCACCAGCAGGGTGACCAGCAGGCCGATCCCGCTCGAGTTCATGTACTCGAGGCCGGTGAAGTTGAGGATCACGCAGCGGGTACGGTCGCCGCTTGCCCGCCCGTAGGCGTCCATCAGGATCGGCTCGCAGGCCGCCGTGATCTCACCCTCGATGTCGATCACGCTGACGGACTCGTCCGGCGTTCGGACGTCCATGGACACCGTGGCCTCGGTCATCACTCGCTCCCCTCGTGACTGGACGCGGCGCTTGCCTCGTCCGCATAGATGGACATGAAGTCGGACAGGCGGGTGATCTCGAAGATCTCCCGGTAGTGGTCTGACAGCCCGCAGGCGGCCACCGCGACGCCGTCAGCGCGGGCCCGGCCCAGCAGGCCGACGATCAGGGCGATGCCGGTCGAGTTGATGTAATCGACGGCATCGAAATCGAGCAGCAGAGATGCCGGGCTGGACGACGACGCTTCCGTGTACGCGCCGTCGAAGGCGTCGCGCGCTCCGCCGTCGATGTCGCCGGCGAGGTGGATCGTCGCCCGCCCCGGGCCGGCCTCCACCCGTGCTTCAAGCGTCGTCGCCATCCGAGCCTCCTCCGTCGGTTCGCAGGACGAGCTCCACGGTGTGGTGGTGCTCGTCGCCGCTGACATGCATCTCGTCCACCATGTTGCGGATCAGGAACAGGCCCCAGCCGCGCGGCGTCTGATCGCCGGCCAGCTTGGCCTCGAGATCCGGCTCGGGGGCGTCGCCGATGCCGCGGGCGCCGCCCTGGTCGGTGATCGACACCCGGATCGCGCCGTCGGCTTCGACCGCGCGGACGTGCACCGGCAGCTCCGGGTCGAACCCGTTGCCGTGCTCCATCGCGTTCATCGTCGCCTCGCCGACGGCGGTCTTCAGCCGCTCCAGCCGGGCGGGGTCGACGGTGGCGTTGGCCAGCGCCCCCTCCAGCTGCCGAATCGCCTCGCGCTCGTTGCCCTGCACGCTGGCCGACTTCACCGTGGCCAGCGTCGAGGCGTCTCCGGCGCGGCGGATGGCGACCAGCGTGATGTCGTCCTCCTGCTCGGCGACGCCGTCGGTAAAGCGCGCCAGCGAGTCAAGCAGCGAGGCGATCAGCGGGCCGCCGGCGACGTCGCTCGACTGCGCCATCTGCTCGGCGAGCCGGTCCGACCCGAACATCTCGCGCGAGGGGTCGTGCGCCTCGGTCACGCCGTCCGAGTAGAGCAGCAGGTGCGCGCCGGGCTCCAGCACCGCCTCGGTCTCCTCGTAGTTCATACCCGTCATCAGACCGAGCGGCATTCCCCGCGCCCGCAGCTCGCTGACCACGCCGTCCACCGACACCACCGGCAGGTTGTGGCCCGCGTTCGCGAACACCAGGCGGCCGGTGTCCGGCTCGAGAACGCCGTACAGGCAGGTGACGAACATGTTCTCCGGGATGTCCGGGCAGAGGTGCTCGTTGACGCGCTCGAGAACGGCCCCCGGCTCGAGCAGCCGCTGCGCGGACGCGCGCAGCACGCTCCTGGTCGCGGCCATCACGAGGGCCGCGGGGACGCCCTTGTCGGTGACGTCGCCGATGACGATGCCCAGCCGCCCGTCGGGAAGGTCGATGAAGTCGTAGAAGTCGCCGCCAACCTCGCGGGCCGGCCGGTAGTCGGCGGCGACGCCCCAGCCGTCGAGCTCCGGCACCCGGCGGGGCAGGAAGTTCTGCTGGATCAGGCGGGCGACCGCGAGCTCCTGGTCGAGGCGCTCCCGGCTGCGGATCTCCGCCTCCTGCTCGCGCACGAGCTGGCCGACACGAACGGCCGGCGCCGCCTGCGCCGCCAGGCTCTCGAGCAGTCGGCGGTCGTCGCCGGAGTACTCCTGGTCGGAGAGCCGCGGCCCCAGGTTGAGCAGCCCGATCAGCTCGCCCTGCGTGACCAGCGGCACCACCAGCCTCACGCCGGCGGCGCGCAGCTGATCAAGCGCCGGCGACTCCAGCTCCAGGCCCTCGATGTCGATCGCGCCGGGCGCGCTCTGGAAGAACGCGATGATCGGATCGTTGGGCGCGATGTCGACAGGCGACGGCTCGGCCGCCATCTGCCCCGCGCCCTCGGCCTCCGGCGGGGACGCGACGACGGCGGGCGCGGTGCGACCGCGGAAGATGACACGTCGCAGGCTGTGGGCGATGGTGCTCATGACACCTCCGTTGTATCCGGTCGTGCGTTCCGGGATCGTTACGGTCGCGAAGCCAGGTGAGCATCCGCGATACCCGGTCGTGTGACAAGTGTCTCGCAGCCACGCGGAGCCGAACCGTTACGGGACGGTTTGAGATACTCGTGCCGTGACGCTCCGGATCGACGTGCTGGGGACGCCGCGGATCGAGGTCGACGGCGAGCCCCTGGGTGTGGACACGCGCAAGGCGACCGCGCTGCTCGCCTACCTCGCCGTGACCGGGGGCGTCCACGGGCGCGACCTGCTGGTCGACCTGCTGTGGCCCGACGCGGAGCCGGACCGGGGGCGGGCCGCGTTGCGGCGGACGCTCTCGACGCTGCGCTCGGCGCTGGGCGGCCGGTGGCTCGACGCCGGACGGGCGGCGGTCGGCCTCGAGCTGGAGGACGATGCAATCGACGTCCGCAGGTTCCGAGCGCTGGTCGCTTCGGCCGGCGGTGGCGCGGCGGGGATCCGTCCGCTGACGGCGGCCGTGATGCTGCACCGGGGCGACCTGCTGGCGGGCTTCGGGCTGCGCGACAGCGTGGCCTTCGACGATTGGCAGCGCTCGGCGGCGGCGACGTTGCGCGGGGAGCTCGAGATCGCGCTCGACCGGCTGGTGGGCGCCCTGGTCGAGGCCGGCCGCGCGGACGAGGCGATCGCCCACTGCCAGCGGCGGCTGGCGCTCGACCCGCTGCACGAGCCGGCGCACCGCTCACTGATCCGGCTGTACGCGGCCAGCGGCCACCGCGCGGAGGCGCTCAGCCAGTACCGGCAGTGCGTCCGCGTGCTCGACCGCGAGCTCGGAGTGCGACCCCTGCCCGAGACCAGCGAGCTGTACGACGCCGTCAACGAGGGCGGCGCCGTCGAGTGGCCGGCCGCGCCGCGGGCCGATCACGTGCCGCAGCACGCGCCCGACCGGCCGCTGGTCGGCCGGGCCGCCGAATGGGCGGTGTTGCGCGAGGAAGCCGCCCTGTCCCGCGACGGCGGGCGGCTGGTCGTCGTCGAGGGCGAGCCCGGCGTCGGCAAGACCCGCCTGGCCGGGGAGCTGCTGGGCGCCGTCCGCGCCGAGGGCGGCGTGGCCGTCGAGGCCCGCTCCCACGACGGCGAGGCAGCGCTGCCGCTGGGACTGGTCGCGGCGGTGCTGCGGGCGGCGCTCGAGGCGCGCGGCGCCGATCCGCTTGGGGCCGTCCCCGACCACTGGCGGGGCGAGGCTGCGCGCCTGGTTCCCGAGGTCGGTGGAGTCGCCGTTGCCGGAGAAGACGACGTGGCGGCGCAGCAGCGGCTGCACGAGGGGCTGACGCAGGTGCTGTGCGCGCTGCTCGCGGGTGACCCGCCCGGCGTGCTGCTGCTGGACGACCTGCAGTACGCCGACCCGGCGTCGCTGGCGGTGATCGGCTATCTGGCGCGGCGCCTGGGCGGCACGCCGGTGCTGGTGGTCGTCTGCTGGCGGCCCGAGGAGACCACGGCCGACCACGCGCCGCTGCGACGGCTGGCCGGGCGCGCGCTGCGCCTGCCGCGCCTCAGGCGCGCGGATGTGGAGGAGCTGGCCGACGCCGCCGGTCTCGGCCGGCACGCGGAGCGCCTGTACGACGAGACCGAGGGCCTGCCGCTGTTCGTGGTCGAGTATCTGGCGGCGCTCGAGGGCCCGGATCCCGACGCCCTGCCCGGCGGCGTGCGCGAGCTGCTGGACGCCCGCCTGGACGGGGTCGGCGAGGCGGCGGCGCAGCTGCTGGCGGCGGCCGCGGTGATCGGCCGCTCGTTCGACGTCGACACGCTGCGCGCAGCCAGCGGCCGCGGCGAGGACGAAACGGTGAGCGGCCTCGAGGAGCTGACCCGGCGCGGACTGATCGTCGAGCGCGAGTCCGGCTACGACTTCTCGCACGACAAGCTGCTCGACCTGGTCTACGAGCGGGCGAGCCTCGCGCGTAAGCGGCTGCTGCACCGCCGGGTGGCGGCGGCGCTCGCCGGCCAGCGGGCCGATGCCGCGCTGGTCGCCCGCCACCTGCTCCAGGCCGGGCGCGACGCCGAGGCGGCCGAGGCGTTCCGGGCGGCGGGCGACCGGGCGCGGGAGCTGCACGCGACCAGCGAGGCGCTCGACGCCTACCGGTCGGCGATCGCGCTCGACCACGAGCAGCGCGGCGACCTGGACGAGGCGATCGGCGACCTGCACACGCTGCGCGGCGAGTACGGCTCGGCCGTGTCGGCGTACGAGGCGGCGGCTGCGCTGGCCGACCCGGCGCGGCTGGCGGCGATCGAGCACAAGCTGGGCCGCGTGCACGACCGGCGCGGCGATCCCGAGCTCGCCGAGCGCCATCTCGCCGAGGCCCTGCGCCTGGGCGGCGAGGCGGCCCGCATCCAGGCCGACCGCAGCCTGGTCGCCCATCGGCTGGGCCGGGACGCGGACGCGATGGAGCTCGCCCGGCTGGCCCTCCAGCTGGGAGGCGTCGACGAGGATGCGGAGGCGGTCGCCCAGGCGGAGAACATCCTGGGGATGCTGACGGGCGACAGCGGCCACCTGGAGCGGAGCGTCGAGCTGGCCGAGTCGCTCCCCGATCGCAGCGT
>DATLLN010000177.1:0-6026 GCA_035537835.1 Gaiellales bacterium | reverse complement strand
GTGCTGATCGCGCTGACGATCGCAGGAAACGAGGCGCCGGGCGCGGTCGCCGGCTCGAACATCACCGGGAACCCGGCGTTCGACTCGCTGCCGGCGGCGACCGTGATCGCCGACAACGGCTGTACGGGCTGCCACAACTTCGGCGCCGGCGGGGGCACGCTCGGCCCGGACCTGTCCAAGGGCGCCCCGAACCCCGACCCGGCCGCCATCAAGGCCCAGATCGAGAACGGCGGCGGGGGAATGCCGCCGTTCGGCGGGAAGATCCCCGATGCGCAGATCCAGGAGATCGTGGACTTCATCGTCGGGCTCGGCACGGGTACTCCACCGGCCCAGTAGGCTTTCCGCCATGCGCGTGATGCTGGGGATCACCGGCGCGTCAGGCGCGCCGTACGCGGCGCGCGTCCTGCGTGCGCTGGCCGAGTCCGGGGCCGAGGTGGGGCTGGTGGCCTCCCAGGCCGGCCGGCAGGTGATCGCGCTCGAGATCTACGGCGATCGGGCCATGGACGGCACCGAGGCGCTCGAGCGGTTCGTCGCCGACCACGGCAGCCCCTCCATGCGGATCTGGGGCGAGAAGGACTACTCGGCGCCCTACGCGTCCGGCTCGGCCCGCACTGACGCCGTGGTCATCTGCCCGTGCTCGATGGCCTCGATCGGCACCATCGTCGCAGGCGCCGAGGCGAACCTGATCCACCGGGCGGCCGGCGTGCAGCTCAAGGAGCGGCGGAAGCTGGTGCTCGTGCCCCGCGAGACGCCGCTGTCGTCGATCCACCTCGAGAACCTGCTGCGGATCCGCAATGCCGGCGCGGATGTGGTGGCGGCGATGCCCGGCTTCTACCATCTGCCACAGACGATCGACGACCTGGTGGACTTTGTGGCCGGGCGTGTGATCGACTCCCTGGGCCTGGACATGACGTTGTTCGAGAGATGGGGTGGAGCCAGGTGAGCGTGCAGCCCGAGCGGGTGCGCGAGATGTTCGACAGGATCTCGCCGTCCTACGACCGGATGAACCGGGTGATGAGCCTCGGCATGGACGGGCGGTGGCGGGAGGCGGCCGTGCGGGCCGCTCGGCTGGAGCCGGGCGACGCCGCGCTGGACGTGTGCTGCGGCACCGGCGACCTGGCCATCGAGCTGCGCCGCGCCGTGGGCCCGGGCGGGCGGGTGGTCGGCCTCGACTTCTCGGAGCAGATGCTGGACGTTGCCCGCGCCAAGTCGGCGGCGGTCGAGTGGATGCAGGGCGACGCGCTGGAGCTGCCGTTCGCCGACGGCGAGTTCGCCGCGGCCACGGTCGGCTGGGGCGTCCGCAACCTCGCCGACCGAGAGCTCGGGTTCCGCGAGATGGCTCGCGTGGTGCGCCCCGGCGGACGCATCGTCTGCCTCGAGATGAGCCAGCCACCGGGCTGGGCCGCACGGTTCGCGCACGTCTGGACCGACCGCGCGGTGCCCGTCCTGGGCAAGGTGCTGGCGGGCGACGGCGACGCCTACACCTACCTGCCGGAGTCCGCCCGCGCGTTCCCGGGCGCCCCGCAGCTGGCCGCCATCATGCGTGACGCCGGCCTGACCACCGTCGGCTACCGGCGCCTGATGCTGGGCGTCGTCGCCATCCACGTCGGGGAGGTGCCGCGGTGAGCCTGCTGGCGCCGTCCCACGTCGCCTTCGTCGAGCGGGTCGAGGGGCGGCTGCGCGCCGCTGTCGGCGCGCTCGACGGCACCGTGGCCGACGCCGGTGGGCGGACGCTCGAGTCAGGCGGCAAGAGGCTGCGGCCGCTGCTGGTGCATCTGTCGGCCCCGCCCGCCACGCGCGATCGCGAGAGCCTGGTGATCGCCGGATGCGCGGTCGAGCTGGTGCACATGGCCACGCTGGTGCACGACGACCAGCTCGACCGGGCGCCGCTGCGGCGGGGACGGCCGACGGTGTGGGCGACGGACGGCGAGCGGGTCGCCACGTCCACCGGCGACTACCTGTTCGCGCGCGCATTCGCCGACCTGGTCGAGACCGGCGATCTGCCCGCGGTGACGCTGCTCTCCGACGCCTGCCTGTCGCTCGCTCGCGGCGAGATCCTGCAGCGCGCGCAGGCGGGCGCCGTCGACACGAGCGTCGACCAGTACCTGGAGCGATGCTGCCTGAAGACCGGCCGCCTGTTCGCGGCCGCGGCGATGCTGGGCGGCCGCCTGGGCGGGCTGGGCGACGCCGACCTCGCGGCGCTCGCGCGCTTCGCCGAGTCGCTCGGCCTGGCCTTCCAGATCGCCGACGACGTGCTGGACTGCGACGGCGACCCGCAGACCACGGGCAAGCCGCTGGGCACCGACCTGCTCGACGGCACGGTCACGCTGCCGCTGATCCTGGCCGCCCAGCGCGACCCGAAGGTCGCCGAGGTGATCGCCGCCGGGGCCCGCCCGGGCGACGTGCTGCCGACGCTGCACCGGGTCGTCCGCTCGGGTGCGATCGGGCTGGCCCGGGTCGAGGCGGAGCGCCACGCCGCCGCAGCCGAGGCGGCGCTGGACGAGCTGGAGGCGACGATCGAGACCGCGCCGCTACGGGCGGCCGTCCGTTCTTCGGTCGAGCGCAGCGCCTAGCGCAGGGACATCCGGGCGTAGGGCGAGGTGTTGAGCAGCGCCCGCATGGCGAGGCCGTCCACCTCGGTGTCGAAGCACAGCCGCTCGGGGCTCCACGCCTCGGCCCCGACCCGGTAGGAGCCGTCCTCGGCGGGCGTCAGCGCCAGCTCCTCGCCGTCCTGGACGACCAGCGGCTTGCCGTCGCGCGTACCGACCTCGAGGCACGTCATCCAGGGGTTGTGCGACCGGTAGATGCCGCGCCGCGCGCGCCACTCGGCCGGCGGGTCGGCGTCGAAGGTCTCCGGGTGGGCGGTGTCGGCCAGCTCGCCCAGGTCCGGCTCGTCGGCGCCCAGCGCGCGCTCCACCAGCTGGCGCTGGCCGCGGAGGCCGTTCGCGAAGCCGACCGCTGCCCGGCCGGCTGCCGGGTCGATCCACATCTGCGCGTGGTAGCCGACCATCCCCCCGCTGTGCCCGATCCAGCCGTCGGCGCGGCGGACGTCGAGCGCGTAGCCGTAGTCGGTGCCGTCGCCGCAGTCGACGTGGGGCGTGGTCATCAGCCGGTAACCCTGCTCGCTGAGCACGCCGTCGCCGCCGGCGAGCAGCATCCGCGCATAGGCCGCCAGATCGGCGGGCGTGCAGCAGACGCTGCCGTCGGCCGCTGCGTACTCCAGCCAGGTGGCGGGCACCAGCGGGTCTCCCGGGTGCCACGGCCGCTCGTCGTCGGCCTGCGAGTGGCCGACCGCCAGCCGCGGCCGCGTGTCGTTGCGGATGTCCGGCTCGGACGACGCCATGCCGAGCGGCTCGAAGATCTCGCGCCGGTAGGTCTCCTGGTAGGGCTCGCCGGTCAGCCGCTCGAGCAGCATGCCGAGCGCCTGGTAGCCGGGGTTCGAGTACCAGAACCGCCCGGGCGGCAGCACCGTCGTCTGCGCCAGGCGGAGCACCGACATCGGCGTGGACGGATCCTCGTCCAGGCCCATCGGCAGCCCGGCGGTGTGGGTCAGCAGCTGGTGGACGGTGACGCCCGGCACCGGGAACAGCGGCACCAGCGAGCGAACCTCGGCCTGGAGGTCCAGCTCGCCGCGGTCGACGCGGCGCATCAGGCAGACGGCGGTGAACGACTTGGTGATCGAGCCGATCTCGAACAGCGTGTCCGGCGTGACCGGGCGGCCGGCCGCCGGGTCGGCGAGCCCGTAGCAGCGCACGTCGAGGCCGCCGTCGCGGTCGGTGACCGCCAGGGCGAGGCCGGGGGTTGCGCCGGTGGCCAGGATGCGCTCGGCGAGGGCGTCGACGGCATCCGGCATCGCGCCAGCTTACCCTGCCAGCGGGTTATGCTCCGGCGCGTATGGCAACCGCCGCCCGCCTCGATGCGCTCGCCCCGGTCCGCGAGAAGGTGCTCGCCGGCGAGCGGCTCGACCTCGACGACGGGATCGCGCTGCTGGAGTCCGACGACCTGACGTCGCTGGGCGAGCTGGCGGACACCGCGCGCCGCCTGCGCGGCGGCACCGACGAGGTCTACTTCGTCAACAACCTGTACCTCAACCACACCAACGTCTGCCGGGTGAAGTGCAAGTTCTGCGCGTTCGCCATGACCAGCAAGCAGTCGGGCGCCTACACGTGGGACATCGGCGACCTGGTCGACCATGCCGTCGAGGTGCACGAGCGCGAGGCCTACAGCGAGATCCACATGGTGGGCGGCGAGAGCCCGCACCTCCGGTACCGCTACTACATCGACCTGACGCGCGCGCTCCACGAGGCGCTGCCGGACGTGCACCTCAAGCTGTTCACGGCCTCCGAGGTGCACCACATGCACAAGCTCTCGGGCAAGCCCAAGCCGGAGATCCTGGCGGAGCTCAAGGACGCGGGCCTGGGGTCGTTGCCGGGCGGCGGCGCCGAGGTGTTCGCCGACCGCGTGCGCAAGCTGATCGCCCCCGGCAAGGAGCATCCGGACGAGTGGCTCGCCACCCACCGGGCGGCCCACGCACTGGGCATGCCGACGCACTGCACGATGCTGTACGGCCACGTCGAGAACTACGAGGAGCGGATCGACCACCTGCTGCGGCTGCGCGACCTGCAGGACGACACGGGTGGGTTCCTGGCCTTTATCCCGCTGCCGTTCCACCCCGAGAACACGGTGTTCGAGCGGCGCGGCTGGCGGTTCTCGACCGGCGTCGACGACCTCAAGATGCAGGCCGTGTCGCGGCTGATGCTCGACAACTTCCCGAACATCAAGGCGTACTGGATCATGATCTCGACGCCGCTCGCCCAGATCGCCCTGCACTACGGGGCGAACGACATCCAGGGCACGGTGATGGAGGAGAAGATCGCGCACGCCGCCGGCGCCGTGACGCCGCAGGAGGAGAAGATCAACGACCTGGTGGCGCTGATCCGCGACGCCGGCCGCACGCCCGTGCAGCGCGACTCGCTCTACACCCCGGTGCGGCGGTTTTGATCCGCCTCGGCCGCATCTCGTATGCCAACATGGCACCGGTCTTCTACGAGCTGGGCGGCGACTCGTTCGAGCAGGTGTCGGGGGTGCCGACGCAGCTCAACCGGCTGCTGCTGAACGGCGAGATCGACGTCGCTCCGATCTCCTCGATCGAGTATGCGCGCAACGCCGACCGGCTGAAGCTGCTGCCCCAGCTGTGCGTCTCGGCGGAGGGCGCGGTCGACTCGATCCAGCTGATCACCCGCAAGCCGCTGGAGCAGGTGCGGTCGGTGGCCGTGACGCCCGAGAGCGCGACGTCCGTGGTGCTGACCCGGGTGTTGCTGGGCGGCGTCGACCTGGTGCCGCTCGACCAGCCGGCCGACGCCAAGATGCTGATCGGCGACGCCGCGCTGCACAGCGCATTCGAGGATCCGACGCCGCACTACGACCTGGGCCGGCTGTGGCAGGAGCGGACCGGCCTGCCGATGGTGTTCGCCGTGTGGGCCT
Source organism: Gaiellales bacterium (assembly GCA_035537835.1). Classification (GTDB taxonomy): domain Bacteria; phylum Actinomycetota; class Thermoleophilia; order Gaiellales; family JAICJC01; genus DATLLN01. The sequence goes on along the minus strand of DATLLN010000177.1, from coordinate 542 downwards.
GCCGGGAGGGCGTGGACGAGGGGCTGGAGGAGCTCGAGCGCGCGCACCTGCGGGCGCTGGCCCTGGCCCGCTCGGAGCCCGAGCGCCTGGCCCGCCGGGCGTCCGAGGAGTACGGCTGGCCGCCGGGCTTCCTGGCCAGGTACTTCGAGAAGCTGCGCTACCACTTCGGGCCGCGCGAGCGGCAGGGCGCCATCCGCTTCTTCGAGCTGGCGCACCTGGCGGGTGAGCTGGACGTCGTGCCCGAGCTTCGCTTCGTCGAGTTCGAGAAGGTAGCCTGACCGGATGGCGGTCGACGTGAAGCCGGTCCTCGACGTCGCGGGCGTGCTGGACAAGGCATTGTCCGGCGAGCGCATCTCCGACGACGACGCCCGGGTGCTGCTCACCTCGCGCGAGCTGGTGCGGATCGGGCGCGCCGCCCACGAGCTGCGCAACCGGAGGACCGAGCCGGGCCGGGTGACGTTCATCGTCGACCGGAACCTGAACTACACCAACGTCTGCTACACGGACTGCAACTTCTGCGCGTTCTACCGCCGCCCCGGCGA
>DATLLN010000176.1:0-2491 GCA_035537835.1 Gaiellales bacterium | reverse complement strand
CAGCGCAGCAACCACAGGTCCGGATCGACGACCACGGACCGGAAGCGCCCCTCCCACAGACCGCCCCGCCGCGCATGCCGGGCATTGAAGGCGGCGGCGTGACGGCGCGACACCGCCTGCATGAAGCGGCTCAGTCCGGTGGCGTCGGCCGGCGTCAGCACGAGGTCGAAGCCGGCATCCAGCACGCTGTAGGCATGGATCGCGACGTCCGCCTGCACCGCCACCTCGCGGAGCAGCGCGAGAAAAGCGCGGCGGTCGGTGTCGTCCGCCACCATCGTCTGACCATGCTGAACGCTCTGCCGGACGAGATGCGGCAGTCCGGCAACCGTCAGCCGAGGAAGTCGGGCCATGCCGGATTGGACACCGAAGCGGACCGAAGGCGAGCCGGCGCCACCGTGGCAGCGCTCGGGTCCAACGGGCCGTTGGCGGTCGCGCGCGTCAGCCGGGCCGACGCGGGGCGCCGCTGCCGGAACGTCAGAAGCGGTGGCGGATGCCGACCGCGACGTTCTCGAAGTCGCGGCCCGGCGAGCTGGTCACCCCGCCGAGATAGCCCTGGCCACCGCCCGCGGCCTGGGCGGTTTCGGAGTTGTTGAACTTGGCGAGCACCACGCTCACGTCGGTGCGCTTGGAGAACGCATACGAGTAGACGGCGCCGTAGGACTGCACGTCGGCATCCAGGTCGTTGCGATCGTCGAACCGGTTGTAGACGACAGAAACGGTATGGGGCCCGGTCTCGTAGCGGTAGCCGATGTGGAGGGCGTTGGCGTCCTGCCGCAGCGCGGCACGGAAGGCGTTCACGACGCTGGCAGCGAAGACCGGGCCGATCGCCGGGGTGAGCTGCGCGATGACCGGCGTGAGCCCGCTCGGGTTGTCATCCTTGGCACGGACGTACTCGATGCTCAGCTTGCCGGGACCGAGCGCGGCGGACCCGCCGACGATGAAGTTCGTGAGCGACTTCTGGCCGTTCTCGTTGTCGCGCTCCTGGTAGGCGATGCCGAGCGAGAACGCGTCGACCTTGTAGATCGTGTTGATGCCGATCAGGCGGCCGGTCGTCGCCGACCCTTCTCCGAGGCCGTACATTGCGGCGGCGCTCCATGGGCCGGTCTGGATACGGTAGGCCACGCTGTTGCTCACGCGGATGTCGACCGACGGGGGGATGGCCGCGATCTGGCCGAACGCCAGGCTCGACGCCGTGTACAGGGTGTCGAAGATCGCCGACACCTCGTAGGCCGGCGTGTACTGGCGCCCCATCAACACCGCGCCGACCGGCGTCACGAGGCCGACCCACGCCTGCCGGTCGAACAGGTTGTTGGCGATGTGGTTGACGCCGAGCTGGGCGCCGATCCCCGCCGCGACCTGCGTGACCGCGGGCTGGAGCGGTGCGGGCAGACCCAGCGCGGTGGCCGAGGAGAAGCGCTCCGGCAGCTGGCTGCCCGACGCGGGGCGGTTGCCCAAGGCGCCGGTGTCGAGCTCGAGCCGGTTCTCGAGCGTGAAGATGGTCCGGTAGCCGCCGCCGAGGTCCTCGTTGCCGCGGAAGCCGAACCGCGAGCCTTCCATGATGCCGCTGACGAGTTGCGTCTTGGCGCTGTTCACGCCTCTGATGTGGCTGATGCCGGCGTCGGCAATGCCGTAGAGCGTGACAGAGCTCTGGGCCTGCGCGGCACCAGCCGCTGCCAGGGCCACGGCAACCGCGAGGGGTGTCATCTTCATGGTCGGTCTCCTGTCGTTCGGGCCGCTCGGGCGGCCGGTCGACGGCAGGCCAAGGTCCTTGCCCCGCGTCGTGTTCGCCGGGATGCTATCGACGGGTCCTGGGCCGGGACACCGGGGCAATACCCGGTTGTGGCGGTTTGCTTACGGAAACCGCCTCTTTAGGGCATTGCCTCGAAAACCGACTCGCCGGTCAGCCGGCGGTGTTCGCGCAAGGCATAGCGGTCGGTCATCCCCGCCACATGGTCGGCGGCGGCCCGGTGTCGCGACAGGTCGCTGCGCGCCGGCGGCAGCTCCGCCGCCCCCTGGTGGTAGGCCTGGAACAGCTCGCGCACGACCCGCTGCGCCCGCCGCGTGCTCTCCATCACCTGGGGATGGCGGTAGAGCCGGGCGAACAGGAAGCGCTTGAGCTCGGTGCTCTCGGCCCGCATCGCGGCGCTGAAGCGGATCAGCGGCGGGCTGGCCCGCACCGCGTCGGCGTCGGCCGGGCAGTGCTCGCGCAACGCGGCGCGACTGGCATCGATGACGTCGTAGACCTGGGCCGAGAGCAGCCGCCGCAGCGTCTCGAACAGCCGGCGCCGACCGGCGAGACCCGGATGGGCACGTTCGGCCTCGTCGAGATGGCGGGCCACCAGCGGCAGCTCGCGCAATTGCTCGATCTCGAGCAGGCCCGAGCGCACGCCGTCGTCGATGTCGTGCGCGTTGTAGGCGATCTCGTCCGCGAGGTTGCACAGCTGCGCCTCGAGCGACGGCTGCGTGCGGTCGATGAACCGCCGCCCCACCC
>DATLLN010000175.1:0-3146 GCA_035537835.1 Gaiellales bacterium | reverse complement strand
CACCCATGTCGTGGCCCGCGACATCAGCACGGCGCCGAGCAGATGCCCGATCAACCAGCTCGCGGCCAGTGTGCCAACGGTCCACGCGAGCGGCGACGCCCAGGCAGGCCAGGTGCCGAGTTCCATCATGTGGCGCTCCTTTCTTTGGCGCCGCGCGCCCGGCGTGACGCCGGCGCCGCGGGATCCAGGGGCTCGAGATATGCCGCCAGCCGTTCGAGCACCCGCTTGGTGGCCATGCGGTCGCGATCGCTGATGCCGTCGAGCGCCACCGCGATCGCGGCCTCGACCGTACCGTGGCGGGCGCTGTTGACGCGAACGCCGCGTTTCGTCAGTCGCAGGACGGCGCGCCGGCGGTCGGCCGGATCGTCCGAGCGAGCGATGAGCCGCTGCGCGACCAGCCGCTGGAGCACGCCGGTCAGCGTGCTGGGATGGACGTGCAGGACGGTCGCCAGGTCGCCCGCCGAGAGCCCCGGGAACAAGCCGACCACCCGCAACACCAGACGCTGCGGCCCGGTGACGCCGAACTCGCTGGTCATCCGCTTGGAGACCCGCTCCAGTCCGTGCACGACGGCCCACAGCAACTGCATGAACTGCAGCACGTCCGGCAGGTCGGCAAGATCCTTGGGCTCCTCACGCTCGGCGGTCGGCTTCGGCATATTATTTTGACCTCAAACTAATTGATGCTACCATGAAACGCATGAGTTGCTCGCGACTGTTGATCGTCTCGAATCGGCTCCCTGTCACCGCGCACGTCGCCGGCGGCAGCGTGTGCCTGACGGCGGCCGGTGGCGGCCTGGCGACCGGGCTGCGCCCGTACCACGAGGAATCGGGCGGACTGTGGATCGGTTGGCCCGGTGACGTGTCCCGCCTGACTGCCGACCAGCGCAGCGACCTCGAGCGCCAGCTGCGGCAACGGGCCATCGCGCCGGTGACGCTCTCACGCGACCACATCGACCGCTACTACCACGGCTTCGCGAATCGCGTGCTGTGGCCGTTGTTCCACTACCTGATCGACCGCGTGCCCGTCGATGCCGCCGGCTGGGATGCGTACAGCCAGGCCAACGACACCTTCGCCGAGGCCGTCGCCCGGGAATACCGTCCGGGCGACACCATCTGGGTGCACGACTACCAGCTGATGCTGCTGCCCGGCCTGCTGCGCGCCCGGCTGCCGCAGGCGCGCATCGGCTTCTTCCTCCACATTCCGTTTCCCTCGTCTGAGGTGTACCGCATCCTACCGTGGCGGCGGCAGATCCTCACCGGCCTGCTCGGAGCCGACCTGCTCGGGTTCCATACGTTCGCGTATCTCCGCCACTTCGTCGCGTCGCTGCTGCACGTCGAGGGTGTCGAACCCGACATCGACCGCGTGCGCCTCGCCGACCGCGAGGTGCAGCTCGGCGTCTTTCCCATGGGCGTCGACGCCGAAGGGTTCGCGGCACTCGGGCGCAGCCCCGAGGTCGAGGCGCGCGTGCGCGACATCCGGCGCGATGCCGGCGGCCGTCAGATCGTGCTGGGCGTCGATCGGCTCGATTACACCAAGGGCATTCCCCGCCGGCTGCAGGCGGTCGAGCGCCTGCTGATGCGCGCGCCCGAGCGGCGCGACCGGGTGCGGTTCATCCAGGTTGCCGTCCCCTCGCGTGGCGAAGTCGACTCCTACCAGCGCTTCAAGCGGCAGGTCGAGGAAAGTGTCGGCCGGATCAACGGCGCCTGCGGCACGCTGGCCTCGAACCCTGTGCACTACCTGCACCAGTCGGTGTCGCCGATTGAGCTCGTCGCGCTCTATCGGGCGGCGGACGCGATGCTGGTGACGCCGCTTCGCGACGGCATGAATCTCGTCGCCAAGGAGTTCGCCGCGTCCCGGGTGGACGACGACGGGGTGCTGGTGCTCAGTGAGTTCGCCGGCGCGGCTGCGGAGCTCGACGGCGCGGTCACGGTCAATCCCTACGATGTCGACGCCGTCGCCGACAGTCTCGAACGCGCCTTGGCGATGTCGCCGCAGGAGCGGCAGGCCCGGATGAAGACCATCCGCAGGCGGGTCTTCGACTACGACGTCAACGCCTGGGCCGGCGGATTCCTGCGTCGGCTCGCCGCGACTCGTCCCGACACGGCGAGGCCGATGGCCGAACGCCCGGACCGCGGCCTCGCGACGGTGTTGACCGGGGCGCAGCGCACGCAACCGGTCCGGTTGCTACTCGATTACGACGGCACGCTCGTGCCGATTGCCCGAGCGCCGGCACTGGCGGCGCCGGACGAAGAGGTGCTGGCGCTGCTCGCGGATCTCGCGGCGACGCCAGGACTCGAACTGGACCTGGTAAGTGGACGCGCGCGGTCGACGCTCGATGACTGGTTCAGCCACCTGCCGGTGGCGCTGTGGGCCGAACACGGGTTCTGGCACCGCCCGGCCTCGGGTCGCGGCTGGCACGCGGCGGCCGACCTCGCGCCGACGTGGATCGAGCGGATCAAGCCGATCTTCGACCAGTTCGCCGCCACCACGCCGGGCGCGCAGGTCGAGACCAAGAGCGCGTCGATCGCGTGGCATTACCGTGGTGCGCAGCGCGAGTTCGGCGCCCGTCAGGCGCACGAGCTGCGCATGCTGCTGGGCGATGCCTTGAGCAATCAGCCGCTGGAGGTGATCGAGGGACGCAAGGTGATCGAGGTCAGGTACCGGGGGGTCAGCAAAGGCCTCGTCGCCGAGCGCGTCCACGCCGAGACCGCCGGCGAGTGCCTGATCGCGGCGATCGGCGACGACCGGACAGACGAGGATCTGTTTCGCGCGCTGCCCGACTCGAGCGTCACGGTCGTCGTCGGCGAGCGGCCGTCCTGCGCCAGGTTCCGGGTCGCGGACTTCCGGGACGTTCGCCGCCTCCTGCGTGAGCTCGTGGACCACGCGGCTGAATTGACGGCGACCGCCCCCGGCGCCCGGCCTGCCCTTCGGGTCGGGCCGCGTGACGTGCGTCTGAAAAGCATCGATGATTCATAGCGTCCCGGACACCGACCGGATCGCGACGCCCTGGCCGTCGACCGACCGGTGGCTGGATCGTCTGATGCAGACCGCGACGGCTGTCATGCGTTGGGCGCTGCGCCGATGCGGGTTCGGGAGCATGCCGGAGTTGCGGATGAGTCGTGAGTGGCTGGCAGAGTACGAGCAC
>DATLLN010000174.1:0-4409 GCA_035537835.1 Gaiellales bacterium | reverse complement strand
CGGGTGGCGCACGTCAAGGAGGCCGAGGCGACGGATCCGGCGACGCTGGTCGTCCATTACGACGGGCCGATCGGCAACGCGCTGCAGCAGCTGGAGACGGTATTCCTGGTGCCCGAGCACCAGTGGAAGCCGCTGATGGGTTCCGACGGGAAGGGTCTGAAGGCGTACAAGCCGGAGGCGCATCCCGACACGTTCGTGACCGGGGGCGCCTACACCATCCAGAGTTTCCAGCCCAAGGGCAAGGTCGTCTTCCGGCCGAACCCGAACTACTACGGCACTCCATCGAACGCCGACGCCGTCGTGCTGCAGTTCTATACGAACGCCGACGCGATGATCGGCGACCTCGAGAATGGGACGCTGCAGTGGGTGGACAAGCTGCCGTTCGAGGCTGTCAACGACGTCAAGCAGCAGTCCAACCTGCACATCAACGTCGTGCCCGGGTCGCAGACGACCAACATCACCTGGAACTCGAACCCCTACAAGACGAAGAACCGCGAGCTGCTCGACCCGAGAGTCAAGCAGGCGCTGTCGGAGTGCGTCGACCGCAAGAAGATGATCGACGTCGTGTTCTCGGGGTATGCAACGACCGTCGAGAGCATCGTCGGGCACATCTCCGACATGGAGAACCCCGACCTGGGGCCGACGGTCTACGACTGCGACAAGGCCAACCAGGCGCTGGACGAGCTCGGCTACACGCGCGGGCCGGACGGCATTCGGATGGTGCCCGCGACCACCGGCCAGAACGCCCAGCCGGCGCACCCGATGAAGTACCAGATCCTGCAGACCAGCGGCCTCGAGTACAACGGCGAGCGCGCCTTCGACATCGTCAAGGAGGGCTTCGCCAAGCTCGGCGTCGACGTCTCGCTGAACATCGCCGGCGACGCAACAGCGGCCTACGCGGCTGAGACCGGCGACACCTGCGACGGGACGAAGAACCCGCCGGTCGGCTACGACGGCTTCGACATGGCCATGTGGGGGTGGTCGGGTTACATCGACCCGGACTTCCAGCTCTCGGTCGTCACCCGTGCACAGTGGTGCTCGTGGAGCGACACCGGCTGGATCAACGCCCAGTACGACAAGCTATACGCCAAACAGGGCGTCACCGTCGACCGCGCCCAACGGCAGCAGATCGCCTACCAGATGCAGCAGATCGTGTACGACAACTTCCTCTACACCCAGCTGGTCAACGAGGAATACATCGATGCGAACGCCAAGACGTGGACGAACTTCAAGACCCTGCTCGAGGGGTACTCGAAGGAGTACTATACCGCGCCCTACAGGGTGAGCTGACGCGCAACCATCCGGTTGCGCTATCGTGGCGCGATGCGTGTGTTGTTCCTGGGTGGGACCGGCCCGGTCGGGCTTGCGTCGCTGCCGCATCTGTCCGCCGCCGGGCACGACGTCGCCGTGGCGCACACCGGCGCCCATGAGCCGGACGGGGCACGCGAGGTCGAGCACCTCCACGGCGAGCGGGCAACGCTGCTGGCACCCGGCGGCCCGGCCGAGGCGTGGCGTCCCGATGCGATCGTCGACACCTTCGCCGGCGGCGCGACCGGCGCCAAGGCCCGGCAGCTGGGCGAGCTTGCGGCCCGTGCGGACGCCGGGCGGATCGTCGCCGTGAGCTCGATGGACGTGTACCGGCACTGCGCCGACGCCGGCGTCGACGAGAACCCGCCGGCCGAGCTGGCCCGCGATCCGCTGCCGCTGAGCGAGGACAGTCCCCGGCGAGACGGGCCGTCGCCCGGCAGTGGTGCCGCACATGACAACGTGGCCATGGAGGACGCCCTGCCCGACGACCGGCGGGTGACGATCCTGCGGCCGGGCGCGATCTACGGACCCTTCGACCACCCCCACGTGCTGCGCGAGTGGTACCTGGTCGGCCGGGTGGCCCGCCGCGAGCGGTCGCTGCAGCTCCCGGACGGCGGCACGCAGCTGTTCCACCGGGTGGCGATTGACCGCGTCGGCCGTGCCGTCGCGGCGGCGCTGGAACGCGCGCCGGACGGGCTGTGGGCGTGCAACGTCGCCGATCCGACCGACTTCACCTACGGCGCCCTGGCCCGGCTGGTGGCCGAGCGGTTCGACTGGCAGTGGGAGCTGGAGCCGGTGGCCTGGGAGCAGGGCGACCACCCCTGGAGCGTGCGCCAGCCGGTGTTCACCGACACCACGCGGCTGCGCCAGACGCTGGGCGTCACCCAGCCCGACCCGGTGGCAGCGACGCTCGCCCAGCTCGACTGGCTGTGGGCCAACCGGGAGTCGCTCGCCCAGCGGCCGGCCTAGCACAGCCGCCCGCGAATCACTGTGCCGGAACCGTCAACCGACGCGCGAAGCCGTCACGATTGCGTCACGGCGTGCGTTGGCCCTGGCACTGTGCCCGACACCCCGCCGACGCGTGCCGCGCCGGGGTGTCAGCGGGCCTCGGGCCGGGCTGCGGGCACGTCGCGCGCCTCGCGGACGACGCCGCGGGCGGCGATCAAGAGCGCGATCGTCAGCACCAGCGTCTCGGCGATCAGCGTCACGGCGCCGCCGAGCCGCTGGTCGCCCATCGTGCTGAGACCCCACAGCTTGGGGGTGTCGCGGTAGAAGTCGTACAGCGGATGGTCGATCAGCGCGATCGCGAAGCTGAGCGGCATCATCGCCACCATCGCGATGAACAGATAGAGAACGCGCCCGCGCTGGGTCAGCGAGCCGGGGACGATGTCGGGCCACCAGAACATCAACCCGGCGACGATGAACGCGAGGTGCTCGATCCCCAGCGCTGCGCGGTTTCGCAGTGCGTAGTCGTAGACCGCGGGCAGGTGGATCACGTACCACGTGACCAGCCACACCGGGAGCGCCACCTGCGGCCGCACCGCCCACCGCACGATCCTCGGGCGGCCGACCGCCGCGATCATCGGCGCGGTAAGGCCGAGCAGGAGCAGTGGCGGAGCCCAGTCTGCGATGATCACGTTCTGGAGCAGGTGGAAGCTGAGCATCGAGGTGAGTGCGAGATGCTCGATCGGCGACAGCAGGGCAAGTGCGATCAGCGCCAGCCCGCCGGCGAACGCCAGCACGTGACGCGCCGGCACCGGTCGTCCGGTGCGGGCGAGGTGGCGGGCTACCAGGGCGTAGTCGACCGCGAACACCACGATCGCGAGCGCCCACTCCCAGTCGCCGGAGAAGTGCCACGGGTGGACCATCGCTCCCGAGGCTACCGCGCGGCGGCCGCCGGCCGATGAGCGCCCCGCCCGACCCGTCGTCGTTCACGTTCGAGCCGCTGTTCGCCCTGCTCGGCCTGGTCGCAACGGTGGTCTACGTCAGGGCCGCGCGCATCCACCGCCCGGGCGGGTGGCGGATCGCGTCGTTCGCCGCCGGCATCGCGCTGATCGTGCTCTCGGTCAACTCACCGCTCGAGACGCTGGCGGTGCATTACCTGCTGATGGCCCACCTGGCGCAGAACGCGCTGATGGCCGACATCGCACCGCTGCTGGTGCTGCTCGGGCTGAACCGTTCGATGTGGGAGGCCGCGGAGGCGCGCTTCCCGGTGATCGAGCGGGTGATCGCCGCGTTCCCGCTGCTGCTGATGCTGTGGCTGGCGGCGTGGTACGGCGTCCACTTCGCGCCCGCGTACCAGTACGCACTGCGGCATCCCGCGTGGCTGAACGCCGAGCACCTGGTGCTGGTGGTCGCCGGCTTCCTGTTCTGGGCGCCGGTGGTGCGGTCGAAGTGGTGGGACCGCTCGCCCGCCGTGCTCGTCCCCTACCTGGTGATCGCCTTCGTCGCCGCGTCGTTCCTGGGCCTCGCGTTCACCTTCATCCCCGACCCGTTCTACACGTACTACACCGAGGTGCCGCGGCTGCGCGGCATCTCACCGGCCGAGGATCAGAACCTCGGCGGCATCGTCATGAACACCGAGCAGGCGGTTGTCTTCCTGACGATGATCGGCTTCGTGCTGTTCAGTCTGGCGGACCGCGAGCAGCGCAGCGCCGAGCGGGGCGAGCAGCCGGGATAGCTACCATCGCCTCGATGGCCCGCGAGTCGCGTCACATCAGCGAGTGGATCGACTGTCCCGCGCAGGTCGCCTACGAGTACACGTCGGATCCGACGCACGTGCCCGAGTGGGCGCCCGGTCTGGGAAGCGCCGTCGAACAGGTCGATGGCACGTGGTTCATCGAGTCGCCGATGGGCCGGGCGGCCGTCGACTTCGCCCCGCCCAACGAGTTCGGCGTGCTCGACCACAGTGTGACGCTGCCCTCGGGCGAGGTCGTCCACAACCCGATGCGCGTGATCCCCGACGGGGACGGCTGCCAGGTGGTATTCACGCTGCGCCGGCAGGATGGCGTGAGCGACGCCGACTTCGAGCGGGACGCGGCGGCGGTCGCCGCCGACCTGCGGACGCTCAAGCAGCTGCTCGAGTCGCGCGGTTGATCGCC
>DATLLN010000173.1:0-3182 GCA_035537835.1 Gaiellales bacterium | reverse complement strand
GGCTGGAAGCGACCCTCGGGCATGAGCCCGCAATCATATAGTCGCACTCGTGCAACAACGGGGTCTGACCCCTTTGTTGCGCGCGCTTAGATCGGCGTCTCGGGATCCCCGTGCACGTCCGGCGTAGTGGCCGGATCGGCGTCGGGGTGCGGCGGCCGAGGCGTGCCGTCCTCATCCTGCTGATTGTCCGGCTTCGGCTCGGGCTTCTCGTTCATCGCTGAACCGTGCCCTGCGGGAGGAGGATCGGAAACACCGCCGGTGCCGTAGCGGGCGGCGATCCGGTCGTAGTTGAGGCGCAGCAGGGCGATCACATCGTCCACGTCCGCCTCGCTCTCTATCGACCGCGCCGCCATCCCCACCGAGTCCGGGAACACCGGGTGCGGGCCGACGCGGCCCTGCTCGCGCAGCTCCGTTGCGACCCGTTTGGGAAACGCGAAGTGCGCCGTGCGGTCGCCGTGCAGATGGCCGAGCTCGCGCTTGCCGACCACGAACGCGGTCGCGCCGAAGTTGCCCGGCTGTGTGGCGACGCCCGGCCAGGAACCGACCTCGGCCCGGATCCGCTCCGCGGTCACCACGAGAAGGCGACCGCCCGGTCGTCCGGCGTCAGTCCGCCGCCGGCGTACGTGGACGTGCCGTCCCCGTGCAGCTCGCGAGCGCCGGCGACCAGCGCGCCGTAGGCGGCGCTCGCCAGCAGGCTACCGGTGGACACGCGGCGGACGCCCAGCGACTCAAGCTCGGGCACCGACGGTGCGCCGGGTAGCGCGAGCACGTTCACCGGCACGCCGACCGCACCGACCAGCCGGGCGATCTGCGACGGGTCGCGCAGGCCGGGCGCGTACACCGCGTCCGCGCCGGCATCCCTGTACGCCGAGAGCCGGGCGATCGTGTCGTCGAGATCGTCGACGCCGTGCAGATGGTTCTCTGCGCGCGCCGTCAGCACCATCGGCTCGTCGAGCCGGTGCGCCGCATCGGCCGCCGCGGCCACGCGCTCGGCGGCGCGGCCGGCGTCGTCGATCGAGTCGGTGGCCGGGTCGTAGTCCTCGATCGAGCAGCCGCTGGCGCCGGCCTCGGCCAGCAGCGTCACGGTCTCGGCCACGCCCTCGAGATCGTCGGCGAAGCAGCGCTCGCTGTCGACGGACAGCGGCAGCGGAGTCGCGGCGGCCAGCTCGGCCACGTGGGCCACCAGCTCGTCGCGCGTCACGTGCTGGTCGTTCCTGCCGAGCGTCCACGCCAGGCCTGCGCTGGTTGTGGCGAGCGCCTCGAACCCCAGGCTGGTCAGCAGGCGGGTCGATCCCACGTCCCACGGGTTCGGCATCACGAAGATGCCGTCGTTCTCGTGCAGCGCGCGGAACCGCGCACGGCGGTCGGCGATGGTCATGCGAACCTCCGGGTCAGCCGTTGAAGCGGCGCAGCACCGGCCACACCTTCGGTGACTGGTGCCCGATGTACCAGAACCCGATGGTACCCACGTGGTAGCGGTTCGCGACGGCGACCTTCGCCTCCAGCGACCGCGCGTTCTCGAACCAGACCGTGTGCTTCACGCCACCGGCGCGGTAGGTGAAGGTCGGCGACTGCGATGCCGCGTCGAACACCAGCGGCGCATTGTGCGCTGTGCGCAGCGCGCTCGCCTGATCCCACTGCACCGACGTCGTGCCCTTCTTCGACCAGTTGTAGCCGTACAGCGGGACGCCCAGCTCGACCTTGGACGACGCGATCACCGACGTGGCGTAGCGGACGACATCCTCCGTCCACGAGATGTCCGCGATCGGCCCCGGCGACCCCCACGGTCCGTGCTGGTCGTAGACCATCAGCCGCACCCGGCTGGCGACGCGGCCGAGCGCCGCGTAGTCGAACACCCACTTGTCGATGCCGTACGTCGTGTGGCCGTCGGCCGTCTTGGCCATGACCGTGATCGTGCAGCGCTTGTGCATCGCGCGCAGCTTCCCGCACAGCTCGGTGGCGAATGCCGTGAACCCGGTGCGCAGCCGCTGGCCGACCACCGGGTTGGTGGTGTACGCCATCTTCTCGTAGTCGATGTCGATGCCGTCGAAGCCGTTGTCGGTGACCAGCTTGACGATCGCCGCAACGTGCGCGTTGCGCTTGGCCGGCGTGTTGAAGATCAGCGAGGCATCCGCCGGCCCCCACCCTGCGGTGACGCTGGGCACCACGGCAACGCCCTTCGCGCGGAGCGCCGCGCGCTGGGTGGGATCGAGGATGCCACCGCCTGCGCTGAAGGTGGTCAGCGATGTCGTCTGATAAGAGAACGGGCTGACGTACCGGAACGACGCGGAGTGGGCGAGCACCGTGTCCAGGCCGTGCGTGCCGTCCCAGTAGGGCAGCCACGTCGCCAGCACGCGGCCCTGCGGGCGTTGCGCGGCGCTCGACGACGAGAGCGCACAGGTGAACGCAAGCACGCCGACCAGGGCAATGCCGAGCAGCAGCCGAGCGTGTGGGACGGACCGGGCCATCGCTCTCATACTGTATGGAGCGGGCTGCGATCGCCACCCCCGGCGGCGCTAAGGTGCAGCGATGGGTGGCGACGATCCACGCCGGCCCGGCGACGGGCACGACGACGAGCGGCTCGACGAGGCTCTCGAGGAGAGCTTCCCGGCGAGCGACCCGCCCGCAGGGAACGGCTCCGTGATGCCTCCGGCGCCGTCCCGCCCCGATCCCGACGACAAGGAGGGCTAGGCACCAATGGCCAGCCGCACCGCCACTGAGCAGTTCGCATCGACGCACGCCCACCCCACGCTCGGCGGATCGGAGCGCCGCGAGATCGGCGCCCTGCTCGAGCGCTCATTGATCGACCTGATCGACCTCTCGCTGATGGCCAAGCAGGCCCACTGGAACCTCGTCGGTCCCCGGTTCCGAGCCCTGCACCTGCACCTCGACGAGATCACGGAGGAGCTGCGCGAGCAGTCCGACATCATCGCCGAGCGGTCCGTGCAGATCGGGATCTTCGTCGACGGCCAGTCCGGGCACGTGGCCGAGCACACCGAGCTCGACCCGTTGCCCCAGGGGGCGATCGCGGACGAGCGCGCGATCGAGTTGCTCAGCGAGCGGCTGGCGTCGGCGATCGACCGGTCGCGCGACGCCATGGGCAAGCTGGGTGAGCTCGACTCGGCCAGCGAGGACATCCTGATCACCGCCGTGCAGGTGCTCGAGAAGCAGCTGTGGATGCT
>DATLLN010000172.1:0-3137 GCA_035537835.1 Gaiellales bacterium | reverse complement strand
TCTCCTCGCGGTCACGGTCGCCGCGCGGGATCCGGCATGGGCGGAGGTCTGGACGAAGGCCCTCTTCGTCGCCGGCCGGGCCGGGATCGCGCGCGAGGCACGCGCACGCGGCCTGGCGGCGTGGTGGATCGACGACCGCGGAGCGCTGGGGATGACGCCCGCGGCCCGGGTCCGGACCGCCTGGGCAGCCGAGGCGCGGCAGAACTAGCCGAGGCACGGGCACGGGACTACGAGCGGAGTGCGGCCTCGAGCTCGGTAACGGTCGGGTAGCCCTCGCGGGCCCCGGCGCGGGTCACCGACAGGCTGGCCGCGACGACGGCGCGTCGAGCCGCCGTCGTCAGGTCCGCGCCGTCGGCGAGCGCGGCGGCCAGCGCTCCGTTGAGCCCGTCGCCGGCACCGGTCGCGTCGACCGCGTCGACCGCCGGCGGGGCGACGTCGACGCCTCCCGCGGACGCGCCCCGAGCACCGCGCTTGACCACCACCAGCCCCGCGCGGGCGCCGTCGATGGCGGCGGCCTCGGTCTCGTTCACGAACAGCACGTCGATCGAGGGCAGCAGGTCACGCATGCCGCCGTCCCAGCCGCCGGCCGGATCGCCCTGCGGATCCAGGGACACTGTCGCCCCCGCGGCCCGCGCCGTCCGCACCAGCTCGCCCAGGCCCGGCCGCAGGCCCTCGAGCAGAAAGTACGACCCCACGTGCAGGTGCGTGGCGCGACGCAGGCGAACGCCGTCCACGTCCTCGGCCCGCAGAGTGGCGATCGCGCCGGGCGCCGTCAGGATCGCCCGGTCATCGCCGCGGGTCAGGGCCACCGTGAGCCCGGTAGCGACGTCCGCGCGGATCACGCAGCCGCCTGTATCCACCCCGCGCTCGGCCATGGCGTCGAGCATGAACCGGCCGAACAGGTCATCCCCGACGGCGGCGACCAGCGAGGTGGGCAGGCCGAGCCGGGCCGCGCCCGCCGCCACGATCGTCGACGAGCCCCCCGGCACCAGCCGCATGTCGTCGACCACCTTCTCCCACTGCCCGAACTCAGGGACGACGTCGCCGCCGCTCAGGATCAGGTCGGGGTTGCAGTCGCCGACGACGAGGAGGTCGATCACGGTCAGCCGACGATATCGAGCAGCTGGGCCAGCCGTCTGCGCGCCTCGCCGCCCAGGAACGCCCGGCGCTCGTCGGGCGGCATGGCCACGGCCTCCTTCCAGACCGAGCGACCGGCGATGAACCCGGAAGCTCCGCCCGACAGGGCCGCCCGCAGCTGGTCGATGAAGGTGTCGTGGTCGACGCCTGCCGACAGCAGCGCCCACGGCACCGACAGGCCGTCGGTCACCCGCCGGCAGGCCGCCTCGTCGCCGGGGAACTCCAGCTTCAGGTACCGGGCGCCGGCAGCCTCGGCCAGCAGCGCTCCGTCGCGGATCAGCTCGGCCCGTCTGGCCGCGAACCGCCCGTCGCTCTCGTCATCGAGCCGGTACACCAGCACCTCGACCACCAGCAGCAGGTGGTGCGCGGCACAGTCGGCCGCGGCGGCCCGCAGCAGCAGCGCGTTGTGGCCGTCGGCGTCCTCGCGATCGGCGCGCAGGCGCAGCAGCAGCTTGGCCCCGGTACCGCCGACACGGCGGACTCCTTCGGCGCCCACCCCGGGCAGCAGCTCGGCTCGCCGCAGGCCCCCGTCGGTGCGACGCGAACCGCTCCGCTCGAGCGACACCAGCAGGCCGGTGCGCGCGGGCAGCGCACGCTCGTCGAGCACATGGGGAAGCGCGATCTCCGGGTCGAGCAGAATCGCCGGCGGATCGCCGCCCAGGCTCCGCACCAGGTCGAGCTTGAATGATCGCTGGGCGTCGGCGCCGGACGGGAGCCCGGCCGACTCCAGCGCGGCGACGAGCTTCGTCCGCTGGTCGGCGGCCAGCACACCCAGTCGTCCTCCGGAAGTGGACAGCTGGTCGAGCGCCCGCTGTTCTGCGGTTGTGAACATTCTTGATCGTTTCTATCAGATATGAAACACTTTCGCGCATGACCAGAATCGCTTTCGTCGGCGCCGGAAGCGTCGAGTTCACCCGCGACCTGCTCGGCGACATCCTCACCTTCCCCGAGTTGGCGAACGCCACCATCGCGCTTCATGACATCGATCCGGAGCGGCTCGAGGCGGCCGAGGCGATGGCCCGCTGGACGGTCCGGGAGCTGGGGGCGCCTGCGGCGGTGGAGGCGCACCTCGACCGGCGAGCCGCGCTCGACGGCTGCGATCACGTGGTCAACATGATCCAGGTCGGCGGCCATGCCGCCACGCTGGTCGACTTCGAGGTACCCCGGCGGCACGGCCTGCGGCAGACGATCGGGGACACGCTGGGCATCGGCGGCATCTTCAGGGCGCTGCGCACCATCCCGGTTATGCAGGGCATCGCCTCCGACATGGCCGAGCTCTGCCCCGAGGCCTGGCTGCTCAACTACACCAACCCGATGGCGATGCTCTGCTGGGCGACGTACGAGGGCACCCCGGTGAAGCGGGTGGTCGGCCTCTGCCACTCCGTCCAGCACACGACCAGGGAGCTGGCCGAGCTGATCTCGGTGCCCTACGAAGAGGTCACGTTTCTGGGGGCCGGCGTCAACCACCAGGCCTGGATACTTCGGCTGGAGCGCGACGGCCATGACCTCTACCCGCTGCTGGATGCGGCCATCGATCGCGACCCCGGCCTCGCCCGCCGCGTGCGGGTCGAGATCTACCGGCGCTTCGGCCGCTACCCCACAGAGTCCAGCGAGCACTCGTCGGAGTACCTGCCCTACTTCCTGCGCAGCGACGAGATGATCGAGCAGTTCCGGGTGCCGGTCGACGAGTACGTCCGCCGCAGTGAGGAGAACCTCGAGCTGTACGCGGAGATGCGCCGCATGCTGGCCGCGGGCGAGCGGTTCGAGATCGAGCGCAGCCTCGAGTACGCCTCGCTGATCATCCACTCGATGGCCACCGGCGAGCCGCGATCGATCTACGGAAACGTCCGCAACGAGGGGCTGATCTCGAACCTGCCCGACGGCTGCTGTGTCGAGGTGCCCTGCCTGGTCGACCGCAACGGCGTCCAGCCGACCGCCGTCGGCGCGCTGCCGCCTCAGCTGGCCGCGCTCAACCGCACCTTCGTGAACGTCTGCGAGCT
>DATLLN010000171.1:0-4073 GCA_035537835.1 Gaiellales bacterium | reverse complement strand
CGTGAACAGCGTGATGCCGATCAGGAACAGGCGGCGGCGCCCGTAGAGGTCGCCCAGCCGGCCGCCCAGCAGCAGGAAGCCGCCGAAGGTCAGCAGATACGCGTTGACCACCCAGGCAAGGGACTCCTCGGAGAACCCGAGGTCCTCCCGGATCGACGGCAGCGCGACGTTCACGACCGTCGTGTCGAGCAAGATCATCAGGTCGCCCAGGCAGAGGACGATCAGCGCCAGCCAGCGCCTGCGGCTGTCCATGCTCATCGTCCCGCCCTCTCGAGGTAGATCTCGTGGTTGCGGTCCCAGCCGGCCCGCGTCCACGGCTCGGGGGCGCCGTCGAGCACCGGCCCGAGCAGGTCGAGCAGGGTGTGCCAGCCCGCCAGCGCCTTCGGGGAGTCCGGGCCCACCGGGGCGCCCATCGTATGCGTCAGCCGGAGCAGGCAGCCGTCGCCGTCGGGCTGGAGCTCCCACCGGACGACGGACTCGCCGCCGTAGAACGTGTGCTCGAGCAGCCGCGGCGGATCGACCTGGAGGACGGTGTCGTGGCGCTCCAGCGCCTCCTCGCCGCCGCCGAACTCGATCATCGCGCCGACCAGCTCAGCCGGCCCGGTGGTGACAACGTCGAGGCGACCGCCCTCGACCAGCTCGAGCTCGATGTCGCCCTCGCCGAACCACTGGCGCAGCTGATCGGGCTCGGTCAGCGCCGCCCACACGCGCTCCACGGAGTGCGGGTAGCGCCGCTCGAACCGGACCAGCGACCGCCCCTCGAGCGGCTGGATCGTTCCCTCGTTCATGTGCCCCCCTCGTCGAGATGCCGGCCGAGCGCGTCGAGCTTCGCGTTCCACAACCGCCGGTAGGGCGCCAGCCAGGCGTCGATCTCCTCCAGCGGCTCGGTGCGGACGCGATACAGCCGCCGCTGCGCGTCGCGCCGCACCTCGACCAGTCCCGCCTCGCGCAGCACGCGCAGGTGCTTGGACACCCCGGGCTGGCTCAGCTGGAGCCGTTCCACGAGCTCGCCGACCGAGCGCTCGGAGTCCCGCATGTCGTCCAGGATCCGGCGCCGCGTCGGCTCCGCCACGATCTCGAATGTGCTCGTCATCGATCATAATATACATAGTTGGTTATATACCTGTCAAAGCATCTAGAATCACGGTACGCAGGGTCAGACCGGCCCTGCGCCGGGAACTCATCGGTCGCGGCTACTGCGGCCAGCGAAGGGCCGGGCGGCCATCGAGCCGCTCCAGCCCCGCCCAGTCGCTGCGGGCGGGCGTGAAGCACTCGACGACGAGCGCTCCCTCGGGGCCGACGCGCTCGATCTCGTGCGGCACGTCGCCGGGGATCCGCCAGCTGTCGCCGGGGCCGACCTCGCGGAGCTCGTCGGCGACGCGGAACCGGAGCGAGCCGGTGATGCAGACGCCGAGCTGCTCGTTCTCGTGGCGGTGCTCGGGGATCGCGCAGTTGGGCGCGAGCTCGACGATCGCCAGCGTCGTGCGATCGCCCTCGATCGCGTGACCGACCACCCCGTCCCAGATCTGCAGCGGGGTGATGTCGCCATGACCGGCGAAGACGCTCATGGGCGACAGCCTAGCTCAGGCGTCGCGGACGCCCCAGACCCGGTAGCCGGCGGGTCGCCGCACCAGAAACATCCGCACCGGCCTGTTGCCCGGGAAGCTGACGTCGACCTTACGCATCTCGCCGAGCGCCCTGGCGCCGCAACGGGACTCGACCGTCCCCGCCAGCACACCGTTGGCCAGGCCGCCGACCCGCAGCAGCTCGAACTGGCCGGGCGCGGGCGGCCCGTCGGCCACCAGCTGCGCGGCCTTGCTCCTGAACACTGGATCCGTGAGCTGCTCGACCAGAAAGCGGTCGCCCTGCGCCCAGGCGGCGATGAACGCCAGTGCCGCCGACGAGGGCGGACCATTGACGCCGCCGCCCGACCGCGCGGGACAGCTGGGGAGGGCCAGCGCGGACGTGGTCGGGCTCGCCGCGCCGGCGGCCAGCACGGCCAGCGCCGCTGCCGCCACGGCGCCGCCGATCGCCAGGCGGGCGCCGATCACCGCCGCAGCCCCTCGAGCACGGCGACCAGGTCGTCGGCCGCGTCCGCCTGCTCCGGTGTCGCGGCGGCCAGCGGAGTCTCCGAGATCGACGAATAGCAGGCGGCGACCGCCTCGAAGAGGTCCGCCGGGAGGCCGGCCGCGGCCTGGGTGGCCGCGATCTCCCGCATCTCGGCGACGTAGCGCTCGGCCTTGGACGCGGCGGTCGCGATCCAGCGCTCGGGATCCTCGACCAGGCACGGCGCGGACAGCCGGAGGTCGGCCAGCGCTTCGTCGAGCACACCCTCGTCGAGCGCCGTCCGGCAGGCATGAGTCAGCAGCAGCGCGGTCCCCTTGTAGACCGATGCCGTGCACATCTTCAGCCCCGAGGCGGCGCCGGCCCGGTCGCCGAGCACGACGGGCCGCATGCCCTGGGGCTCCAGCGCGGCCACCTCCCACGCGCGCTGTCCCGAGAGGTAGAGCCGGGTCGATCCGTCCGCACGCGGAGGCGGCCCCGAGATCGAGCCGTCGACCAGGTCGATCCCGGCGGCCCCGGCCGTCCGCTCCAGCTCGCGCACCGTGTCCGGCGAGACCGCGTTGAGGTCGGCGAACAGCGGACGCGCGCCGCTTGCGACGACGCCGGCCAGCACGTCGCGTGCGCTGCCCGGCGGCACCACCGAGAGCACGACCTCGGCACCGGCCGCCACCTCGTCGACGCCCGCCACGGGCTCCAGGCCCGCGCCGGCGGCCAGCGCCCGCGTGCGGTCGCTGCGCCCTTCGACGGCCACCAGCACGCGATGGCCGCCCGCGGCGAGCGATCGCCCGATCGCGCTGCCCATCGCTCCCGGGCTGATCACCCCGACCGTCGCCACGGGCTCAGCCTACCGCGGATGCCGAGGGCGCCAGCGTGTGGGAGCTGCTCGGCTAGCCCTGCGCGTCGCCCAGGGCGGCGCGCAGGTTCGCCAGGTCACCGTCCTGCGCCGACTCGGCGAGCCGGCGCAGCTCGTCGACGTCCCAGGTCAGCTCGCCGCGCTCCAGCTCGCCGATCAGCCCCGCGGTGAACACGTGCTCGGCCCCCACGGCGGCCAGCCGCTGCTCCTCCTCGAGCATCAGCAGCCGCGGCAGCATCGACCGCAGGCCCTCCATGCGTGCCCGGCCGCCGGCCAGCTCGAGCTCCAGCGAGCTGCGGCGGGCCCGGAGTGCGGCGAGCGCCTGCTTCGGCGTCAGGTACGGGATCAGGGACAGCGCCGCCGAGTACGCCGACGCATCGTTGGCGTCCGGCGTCGCCAGCAGGTCGGCGAGCCAGCTCTCGAGCTCCTCGCGCCCGGCCTCGGTGATCGAGTACACGGTGCGCTCGGGACGTCGTCCCTCGCGCGTCGGCTCCCCCGCCTCGACCAGGCCGGCGGCTGCCAGCCGGTCGATCGCGTGGTAGAGGCTGCGGGGAAGCCCCTTGACGTACGCCTTGTCCCGATAGCGGATCAGCCGCTGCATCTCGTAGGGATGCCGCGGCCGCTCGGCGAGCAGGCCGAGCGCCGTGATCGCCGTCAGATCCGTGTTCAGCGGGCGGGGCGGCACGTTCCGCTGAGTGTACATCTATTGCAACTTGCAATAGTGCGTGATACAGTCCGACGCATGGACATCATCACCCTCACACTCGTGGTGGCGGCCATCTGGCTGGTCTACCTAGCTGCGGTCTCGAGCACGGCCGTGGCGGTGGATGACCAGGGTGGCTCCCGCCTGGTCGGCTCGGTCGCAGCCGGCGGCGTGTTCGTCGCGACGGCGGCCTCGCTGATCGCAGCAGCGCTGATCTACTAGGTCAGGTCAGTACGGCGGCGTGGACGGCGGCGGATCCTGCGTGTACGGCGGATCGGTCGTCGTGCGCCGCCGAGCCTGGTTCATCATCCAGATACTGAGGATCAGGCCGAGCACGCCGGCAGCCATCAGGATGTCGCCGATGATGTCCCAGTTGACGGTCACGCTGCCGACGCTGGCGTTCACGGTGACGGCGAACCGCAGGATCGCTCCCGCGGCGATCAGGAAGATCGA
>DATLLN010000170.1:0-2409 GCA_035537835.1 Gaiellales bacterium | reverse complement strand
GGGTCGGGATGGCCGCGGTGGTGCAGAGGGAGCTGCGGCAGCGGCGGGAGATCGCCTGGCTGATGCGGCAGGACGACCGGATGCTGCCCGATCTCGGGCTGTCGCGCCACGACATCAACCGGATGGTCCGCCACGGCCGCGACGTATGAGTGGCAGCTATGGCGAGCGGGTGGACGTTCGAATCAGCGTCGGCGCGTGAGGCGGCCGGCGCGGAGGTCGACGCACTCGCTCGCCACGACGCCAAGCAGTACCATCCTCGCAATGTCGGCCATGCCCGCGCGCCTCTCGCTGCACGGGACGACGGAGGATGCCATTGCCGGAGATCATCCGCATCGGTGCCATTGAGCTCCTGTTCCTGCAGAGCAGGGAGACGACCGGCGCCAGCATGGACCTGTTCGAGATGACCCTGCAGCCGAACGCCAGGATGCCGGTGCCGCACCACCACGAGAGCTGGGACGAGGCGGTCTACGGCCTCGCAGGCATGTCGACATGGCGCGTCGACGGCGAGGGCGTCGAGCTGGCGCCCGGCGGGGCGATCTTCATCCGGCGCGGCGTCGTCCATGGTTTCGACAATCGCAGCGACGAGCCGGCGAAATGCCTGTGCGTGCTGTCCCCGGGCGCGCTCGGCCCGGCCTACTTCCGTGAGATCGCCGGGCTGGTCGCCGGCGGCGCGCCGAACCCGGTCCGGATGAAGGAGATCATGCAGCGCTACGGGCTGGTGCCCGCACCCTCGGCCTGAACCGGGCGACCGCTATCCCGTCGGGAGCCGGGCCGGATCGAAGCGGCGCAGGTCCACATGCCGCGTCGTCCCCTCCAGGATCAGCTCGGCCATGGCCTCGCCGCTCGCGGGCGCGTTGAGGATGCCCCAGACGCTGTGCCCCGTTGCGACGAACGCCCCGGCGACGCCCGGCACCGGGCCGAGCAGCGGCAGGCCATCCTGCGAGACCGGGCGATAGCACGCCTGCGTGGCCGATATCGGCGCCTCGGCGAGCGCGGGCGCGAAGGCCCGGGTCATCGCCCGCAGAGCCTCCCGGGCACCCGGATCCGGCGCGACATCGGCGGGGTCGTCCGGCAACGCCTGCTGGCTGGACAGCCCGCAGACATAGGTCGTGCCGTCGGCGCGCGGGAACACCTCGGGCGTGTGCGTCGCACCTGCGGTAGTGGTCAGCTCGACGAACAAGGCGTCCGCCGAGATCGCGTCGCCGCTCTCGAACACCACGCTGTTGCCCTTGAGGCCGTGCACGGCCGGCAGCGGCAGCCACCGGCAGGCCGTGATCGACCAAGGTCCCATGGCGATGACCACGGCGTCCGCCTCGACCTCTTCGCCGTCGACCGCGACGCCCACGGCGGTGGTGCGCGGTGCGTCGAGAATGACGCCCGTGACGACGCCCCGCCGCAGCTCGGCGCCCCGCTCGATCGCTGCCTGCATCACGGCCTCGGTGAAGTGCCCCGGGTGGACCTGGGCCGTGGTATCCGAACTGCCCAGCTTGCCCTGAACCAGCGCACCTTCGCCCAGCCAGCGGAGCGGCGGACGGCGACCCCGCCCGGCGCCGGCCAGCACGCTCCAGGTGTCGAGGCCTCGGTAGCCACAGCGGCTGCCGTCGAGCGTGGTGGCCAGCTCGGCATGCAGGGCGAAGCTGCGGCGCGCGAGCCGGCCCAGGGCTGTGCCGTCACACCAGTCGAGCGCCAGGAAGCCGCCCGACTTGCCCGAGGCGGCGCACGCGACCCCGGTGCGCTCGACGACCACGACCTCGGCCTGCCGCAGGCTGAGAAAATACGCGGTGCAGGCGCCGATCACCCCGCCGCCGCAGATCACCACGCGCATCGCCTCGCTCCCCGGTTGCGGGCCTCCGACACCGATCAGGTGCGCCCGAACCGCGGCGATTGCCAGGAGGTGGGATGCCCGCTAGGCCTCGCGGCATGCCGCCAACCCCTGCGCAGCAACGCGCCGTCGTCGCGCTCGGCGCCAATCTCGGCGAACGCCGCGCCACCCTCGAGCGCGCCGTGACGCTGATGGCGGCGCTGGGCGAGGTCGCGGCCCGCTCGGCGTGGCTCGAGACCCCGGCGCTGATCCACCCCGACGACCCGGCGGAATCCTACCCCGAGTTCCTCAATGGCGTGGTGATGCTGCGCACCGGCCTGCCCCCGGAGGAGATCCTCGCCGGCCTGCATCGGATCGAAGCCGGGCTCGGCCGGGATCGCAACACCGAGACGGCCCGCTGGCGCCCACGCCTGATCGACCTCGACCTGATCGCGGTCGAGGATCTCGTCCTTGACCGGGACGACCTGCGTCTGCCGCATCCGGAGATGCACAAGCGCGAATTCGTCCTCGCCCCGTTCTGCGAGGTCTGGCCTGATTGGCGCCACCCGGTGCTGGACCGGAGCGCCGCCGAGCTCCTGCGCGAGCTC
>DATLLN010000169.1:0-2677 GCA_035537835.1 Gaiellales bacterium | reverse complement strand
GCGCGGCGACCGCGCTCGTCGCGGCCGCGGCGACCGCCGAACGGCTCGGCGCGGGATGGCTGTCCGGCGAGGCGCACGGGCTCGCCGCCCGGGCGCGCCTGAACCTGGAGTCGGAGTCGTCCGAGCCGACGTAGACGCTCGCCCCGTCCGGGCTCACCGCCACCCCGATCGCGCCCTGGAGTCCACGGCCCCCGGCGCAGGTCCCACTCCCGTCCACGCTCCTGCAGCCGGTGTGCCCGGCGGGCTGCGTGATCGCCCCGGCCGGCTCGCCCTAGGATTGCGCCGTGGCGTTCACGCTCAGGAACATCAAGGGCGATCTGGAGGACATCGGCTCGGTGTTCGACGGCCCGCCCGACCTGGAGTTCCGCGCGGCGACCAAGGCCCTCGATCTCGAGCAGTCCGGCCTCACCTACCAGCGCGTCCCGCCCGGCTATCGCTTTCCGTACGGCCACACGCACAAGACGCAGGAGGAGGTCTACGTGGTCGTCGGCGGGAGCGGGCGGATGAAGCTCGACGACCAGATCGTCGAGCTCGTGCAGTGGGACGCGGTGCGCGTCCCGCCCGGAACGTGGCGCGGCAACGAGGCCGGGCCCCAGGGCCTCGAGATCCTCGTCATCGGCGCGCCCAACCTGGGCGAGGATCCGCGCGAGGACGTCGAGGGCCAGCGCGACTGGTGGGCTGACTAGGAAGCCGTCGGGCTAGAGCTGCCAGCCGAAGCCGGGGTCGACCAGCCGCGGCTCGAGCGGGCTGCGCGGCAGCTCGGCCGGCGGGTCGGGCAGGTTGTAGACGCCGGGCGCTATGTCGTTGGGCGCGCCGGCATGGAACAGCGACGCCAGCGCCTGGATCTGGCCGCGGCCGACACCCAGCTCGAACTGGCCGCCGCCGTAGGCGCCGATACCGCGCGCCTCGAGGTAGTCGTAGCCGGCGAACAGCTCCGACAGCGCGCCGAAGCGGGACGGCTTGACGTTCACCGTCTTCGGCGGGAAGGGCAGCGCCTCGACGTCGGCCACCGAGTGGATGACGGCGTCCCAGGTGACCCGGTCGCGGTAGGGCTGCAGCACCTCGTCGGTCTCCGGCGTCAGGTTGGGATCCTCCAGCCAAGCGTCGGGGAAGGTCTCGGCGACCCGCTTGTAGAGCACCGGATCCGCCGGCTGGTCGACCACCGTGCCGCGGTAGGCGCCCTTGAAGTCGACCGAGTCGACGCAGCTCAGCTCCACCAGCTCGTCAAAGATCGCGTCGTCCCAGTCGGACGTCGCATCCAGCTTGAAGCGGATCTCCTTGTTGGCCGCCAGCCGCGTGCGCAGGCCCTCCATCGACGGCGGGCGGCCCATGTTCAGCGAGCAGACGAAGCGCACCGGCTGCGGCTCGCGGCCGACCACCGACGCCAGCGAACGGCCGGCCTGGCGCAGCGCCAGGTCGAGCGCGGCGCTCTCCACCGCCCAGCGGCGGTAGGCGCGGTACACGCCCTGCTCGGGCGCGTCGCCGAACAGGTCGAGCTCGCCGACGCGCTGGGAGAAGCTCTCCAGCGTCCACTCGCCGGTGAGCGGCAGTGTCGGCAGCAGCGCCTGGAACGGCGGGTGAAGGTCGGCGGTGTAGACGACGTCCTCGCCGACTCCCTCGACCCCGCCGCCGGCAAGGCGGACGACGGTGGTACGGCGAAGGAAGTCGGTCGAGGCCTGCTGCTCTAGGTTGTCCGAGGAGACAGCATCGACGGTCAGCGGCAGCTCGCGGATCAGATCGTAGGTAGGCATGCGGCGTATCCTAGGGTCGGGCGCCGGCGAGCCGATCGAGCAGCATTGCCAGGGCTGCGGGATCCTCGAGCATCGGGAAGTGGCCGCCGGGGATCTCGATCGGCTCGACGTGCAGCACCTCGCGGGCGATGAACCGCTCCCACTCCGGCGGAAAGAACTCATCGTCGGTGGTGTAGATCAGCGCCGTCGGCACCTCGGGCGGCGCCGAGAGCGGGTAGGGATCGAGCGGCGACGTGCTCGGATGCAGCCGCCGGGCAGCCTCCCTCGCAGCCGGCGGATCGAGCCGTGGGTACATCTCGCGGATCGCGTCGTCGGGGTCCCAGATCAGCGAGCCATCGTCCTGGCGCGGGGGGAACCGGAAGCTGGGCCGAAACACGTCGGGCGCACCGTCCGGGACCGCGTACTCGCCCATCCGTGGACACAGGTGGACGAGCAGGCGCGCGTCATGTTCCGCCGCGACCAGCGCGGCCTCGGCAGAGGCCACTGAATGCCCGACCACGACCACCGGCGGCTGCACGTGCGCCACCGCATCGGAGGCCGGCTGAGCACGCTCGCGGTAGGTGTGCGGCCGGTCGAACGGCATGTCAGGCGTGGCAACGTGATGGCCGCGCGAGCGGAGCTTCGCCGCCACCGAGGCCCAGCAGGATCCGTCATGCCAGTGGCCGTGGATGAGGCAGAACGTCGCCACGGGGGTCAGCGTATCCTCCGGTCGATGAGCGCGAGCGAGTCCGGCCAGACGCTGTATGACGCGGTCGGCGGGATGGCGTTCTTCGAAGCGCTCGTCGGACGCTTCTACGACGGGGTCGCGGACGACCCAACGCTCCGCCGGCTCTACCCGGAGCCGGACGACCTCGGCCCCGCCCGGCGGCGGCTGACGCTGTTCCTGGCGCAGTACTGGGGCCGCCCGACCACCTACAGCGAGGAGC
>DATLLN010000168.1:0-3960 GCA_035537835.1 Gaiellales bacterium | reverse complement strand
GACGACGGGCGCGGCGCCGTCACCGGCCGGTCCCGACGCCGCCGGTCGGCAGGTGGCGATAGGCGATGGCGCGGAACGCCTCGAAGCTGGGCGGCTCCCACCGCGGGCGGTGCCGGTCGCGCCACGCCCGCAGCCAGGTCGCCCACGCCTCGAACTGCGCCGGGCTGGGCGACATGACCTCGCGGCGATCCTTGGCCAGCGCCAGCGCGTCGAGCGGCGCCAGGCCGCGGCTGACCAGCACGCACAGCGCGAGCGTCGCCGACCGGCCGATGCCGTACTCGCAGTGGATGAACACGCGCTGGTCGCGGGCGAGGTGCTCGCCGACGAAGCGCACGCCCTGCTCGAGCATCGGCAGGCTCACGCCGCAGCCGTCCTCGGTCGGCAGGTGCAGGAAGCGGATCCCGTGCTGGCGCAGGGTCGCCTCGTCGTCGCACGCCTCGACCCGCAGGTCGACGATCGCGCGCACCCGGTGGCGTCGCGCGAGCTGCGCGACGTGATCGTCGTTGAAGCTGCCCCCGATGGCCAAGGTCGCCGTGATCCAGCTCAGGTTTTCCCAGCCCGCCGCCCCGCTCTCCATCCCCATTCCCAAGCCTACCTCCGCGACCGGGTCGGGGCCCGTCCGACCCCGATCGCGCCCGCGGCGGCGTCCCGGTGAGGTCCCGCCACCGCGGCGGATCGACGGCGAGCGTGCGTTCGAGCACGGATGGACCACGTCGGGTCGGTGAAGGTGGGATGCGCCAGGCCAGCACCAGCTCCTCCTCCAGCTCCCAGCACCAGCTCCTCCTCCAGCACCAGCTCCTCTCCAGCACCAGCTCCTCCTCCAGCACCAGCTCCTCCTCCAGCACCAGCTCCTCCTCCAGCACCAGCTCCAGCGCTTGTTCGACTGCCGGACTCACGCTGGAAACGTCCGGAATCGTGGTCTGCCTCGTGCAAACGCGGCGAGCGCGATGGGGCGTTGACGCGATCTTGATGGTGGCCGTCTCGGCCTTGAGGCCTTCTGGACGACCCACCCGGTACATCAGGACGCGTCACGCAGGAAGGACGCCGTCACGTGAAGCTCGCAAGCAGAATCGGCCTCGGGCTCGTCGCCCTGGTCACCCTCGCCGGCCGCGCCCAAGCTCAGCCGGCCTCCGCCGACCCGCCGGTCGAGCCCGGTGAGCCCCCGGCGAAGGCGCCCGCGCCGCCGAGCGCCGCGGAGCCACCTGCGCCACCACCGCCCGTCACACCCACGCCCGAAGAGCCGACCGTCACCATCGCCGGCTGGGTCGAGACCTACTTCCAGTACAACCTGCGCAAGCCGTCGAACGAGGCGTCGAACCTCCGTCTCGATCACGAGCACGACAGCTTCACCGTCCAGAACGCGGCGCTCGACCTCGCCGGCGAGCAGGGGCCGGCCCACGCCCACCTCACGTTCCAGGTCGGCTCGGCCACGGCCGTGCAGTACGCCGGCGAGCCGATCGTGCCGCCGGCCGGCTCGGTGCCGCTCAGCGATCCCGATCTGTGGCAGCACCTGCAGCAGGCGTGGGCCGGGCTCACCTTGCCCGGCGACCTGGTCGTCGATGGTGGCCTGTTCCTGTCCCCGATCGGCCCCGAGAGCCTGATCGTCAAGAACGACTGGAACTGGTCGCGCTCGAACCTGTTCTTCGCGCTGCCCTTCTATCACGCCGGCGTGCGCGTCACCCGGCCGATCGCCGACGGCTGGAGCGTCCAGGGCTGGCTGATCAACGGCTGGAACGACGCCGTCGATCGCAACGACTGGAAGAGCGGCATCGTCGGCGCCAGCTACACGACCGACGCGCTGGCCGCGAACTTCGTCTACAACACCGGCCGCGAGCGCGCCGAGGGGACGCTCGAGGAGGACGCCTGGCGCCATCTGTTCGACGCCAACGCGACCTACACCATCAACGATCGCGTCGCGGTGATCGGCTGGATCGACGGCGGCTTCGAGACCGGCGGCATCGGCACCAGCGGGTGGATCGGGGCGGCCGCGTATCTCAAGTACACGATCACGCCCGAGGTCGACGTCGCGGTCCGCGGCGATTTCCTGAAGGAGTGGTTCGGAGCCGATGACGGCTTCGCCGCGACCCCGATCTTCTTCCCGACCAGCTGGGTCGCCGAGGGCACGTTCACCTTGATCTACCGGCCGGGCGACCACGTGATGGTGATGGCCGAGTACCGCCACGACAGCGCGGGCGAGGACGTCTACTTCGCCGACAGCGTCGTGGGCGACGGCGTGCTCGTGCCGTTCGTGCCCGACAGCGACCAGCAGGACACCGTCACCGTCGGCGTGGTCGCCTGGTTCTGATCGGAGGACGCATGCGCGAAGGAATCATCGTCGCCCTCGTGCTGCTCGTCGGCGGCGCCGTCCGCGTCGTCCCCCAGCTCGTCGAAGGCGGCCCGTGGACCGCCGAGCCGACCGTCGCCGCCATCGTTATGACCTTCGGCCTGCTCGCCCTCGTGATCGAGCTGTGGCCGCTTCGTCACCGGAGAACGTCATGAACGCGTGGGACCTCGTCTACCTGCTGCTCACCGTGTGTCTGGCCGCGTCCACCTTCGGGATCGTGGCCCTGTTCGCTCGCCTGGAGAACAAGCCATGACCGCGCTGCTGTGGCTGGGCGGCCTCGTCGCCGCCGCGCTGCTCGTCTACCTGCTGATCGCGCTGCTCGTCCCGGAGAAGCTGCAATGACCGCCGTCGGCGCCGCCGAACTCGTCGGCTACGGCGTCGTGCTGATGCTCCTGGCCTGGCCGCTCGGCGCGTACATGGCCGCGGTCTACGACGGCCGCGCCCATCGCGCCCAGCGCCTCCTCGGGCCGATCGAGCGGCTGATCTACCGCCTCGGCGGCGTCCGCCCCGACGACGACATGCGATGGACCCGCTACGCGATCGCGGTGCTGCTGTTCAACGTCGCCGGCATCGTCGTCGTCTACCTGCTGCAGCGCCTGCAGGGCGTGCTGCCCGGCAACCCCAACGACCTGCCGGCGGTGACGCCGCAGGTGGCGTGGAACACCGCCATCAGCTTCGCCAGCAACACCAACTGGCAGAGCTACGGCGGCGAGACGACGATGAGCCACCTGGTCCAAGCCCTGGCCTTGACCACGCAGAACTTCGTGTCGGCCGCCACCGGCATGGCGGTCCTGGTCGCGCTGGTGCGCGGCTTCACGCGCAAGCACGCCGAGGGCGTCGGCAACTTCTGGGTCGACCTGACCCGCTCGACGCTCTACATCCTGATCCCGCTCTCGATCGTCCTGGCGCTGTTCCTGGTCCACCAGGGCGTGCCCCAGACCGAGGACGGCCGGGTCACCGCCGCGCTGGTCGAGCCGACCACCAGCGCCGACGGCGCCGCGGTCACCACCCAGGCCATCGCGGTCGGCCCGGTCGCGTCGCAGATCGCGATCAAGCAGCTCGGCACCAACGGCGGCGGCTACTACAGCGTTAACTCGGCCCATCCGCTCGAGAACCCGACGCCGCTGGCGAACTTCGTCGAGTGCCTGGCGATCCTGCTCATCCCGGCGGCGCTGTGCTTCACGTTCGGTCGGATGGTGCACCGGCGGCGCCAGGGCCTCGCGCTGCTGGCGACGATGTGGCTGCTGTTCATCCCGTTCGTCGGGTTCGCGCTGTGGACCGAGCAGGCCGGCAACCCGGACTTCCCGGCCGAGATCGACCAGACCGCGTCGGTCGATCAGGGCGGCGGCAACATGGAGGGCAAGGAGGTCCGCCACGGCGCGTCGGCGTCGGCGCTGTGGACGGTGGCGACCACCGCGGCGTCGAACGGGTCGGTCAACGCCATGCACGACAGCTACACGCCGCTCGGCGGCGCCGTGGCCATCTTCATGATGGGCCTCGGCGAGGTCGTGTTCGGCGGCGTCGGCTCCGGCCTGTACGGCCTGCTCCTGTTCGCCGTGGTCGGCGTGTTCATCGCCGGCCTCATGGTCGGCCGCACGCCCGAGCTCCTGGGCAAG
>DATLLN010000167.1:0-3090 GCA_035537835.1 Gaiellales bacterium | reverse complement strand
TCGGGGAACGGGCTCACCGGTCGGCTCGGCGGGCGGTTCGGCGGGCGGCACAGGCTCCTCGCCGCGCCCGATCGGAGCGGTCTCGTGCGTGCGGCTCGGCTCCTCCCACTGATCGTCGAAAAAGTCGTCCCGCGGCACCCCCGGACCCTACCATCGGACGCGGATGCGGCCGCTTCTCGAGCGGGCTTGCAGGAGTCTCGCCGCCGGGGGCAAATTCAAGGCGCGTGGCCCAGACCGCACACGCCCCGCAGCCCGGCGCGATGACCGGCAGCACCGTCGCCGGCCGGTACCTGCTGACGGGGATGCTCGGGCGCGGCGGATTCGGCACGGTGTACAGCGGCCGCGACCTCCAGGGGGGCGGCGAGGTCGCCGTCAAGGTGTTCAGCCGGGTCGAGGGATTCGCGCCGCGCGCAGCCCGCGAGGCCCGCACCGCCCGCAAGCTTGATCATCCGAACGTCCACGCGGTGCTGGGCGTCGAGCGCGACGACGAGCACGCCTACCTGATCTCGGAGCTGGTGGTCGGCGCCCGGTTCGACCGCACCGAGCTCTCCGACGAGGAGGCAGTGCGCGCCGTCGCAGCGGTCTGCGATGCGCTGGCGCACGCCCACGAGCGGCAGGTCGTCCACCGGGACGTCAAGCCCTCGAACATCCTGGTCTCCGAGGACGGCGATGTCGTGCTCACGGACTTCGGTATCGCCCGCGACCACGACGCGGCCGACCAGACCATGGACGAGCGCGTCCTCGGCACCCTGTCGTACATGGCCCCGGAGCAGGCGAGGGGCGAGCAGGCCACCGAGCGCACCGACGTCTGGGCGGCGGCGCTGACGCTGTACGAGGCGCTCTGCGGGACCAACCCGTTCCGCACCAAGTCGCTTTCCGACCTGCTCGACCGGCTGTCGCGCGGCGCACCGAACCTCGGCCATCAGCGAGCCGACCTTCCGAAGCGGCTGACCCGCACGATCCACCGCGCGCTCGACCAGGACCCGAGGCGACGGCCGACTGCGGCCCAGCTGCGGGACTCGCTGCTGGAGGCCATGCGGCCGGAGGACGACGAGGAGCCGCAGCGGGAGCCGCGTTCGCTGCCCCGCCCCGAGCTGGGCCGCCAGCTGGTGGCCCCGGTCGCCGCCGCCGTCACCTGCGCGTGGATGCTGACGGCGTTCCCGGTCTATCCGCCCGCCTGGACGGCGCCGATCGCCATCGTCCTGGGGATCCTGGCGTGGAAGCGCCCGTTCGCCGCCGGCTGCGTGCTGGCCGCGGTCGCAGTCCCCGCCCTGTGGAACCAGGCCGAGGCATCCGCGCTGCTGTTCGCCCCGGCGGCGATCCTGTGGCTGCGGGCCGGCCGCAAGTGGGGCGCCCGCATGTGGGCGCCGCTGGCCGCGGTGCCGCTCGCCCTGATCGGCATCGGCCCGGCGATCGTGCTCGTCGCCGCGACCGCGCCGACACCGCGCCGTCGTGCGCTGGAAGGTGCCGTCGGCGGCCTGCTGGCGATCGTGGCGGGCGGAACGATGCCGGCGGCGGCGACCCAGCCGCTGGCAGGCGCGAACGATCCACTGTCCCCCCTCGCGGCGCTGGTGGGCACACCGGGGGTCGCGGTGCTGGTGCTGGCGTCGGCCGTCTTCGCACCGCTCCTGCACGAGGCCGTGAAGCCGCGTAACGGCCGGCGCGGACAGGCGCTGGCGCTGTGGACGCTCGGCTTCGCGCTGTGCACCGTCGCCCTCCCAGAGGGCCTCGCCAACCATGGTCTACCCCTGCTGCCAGCGGCGTTCGCGGCGTTGCTCGCCGGTATACTGGCGGCTGGCTGGGCTGTCGTCGCGCCTCGCTTCTCGTTCGGGCGCTAGCCGGCACGGGCGGCGTTCATACCCCCCATCTCACCACCCACCGCAGATGAGCGTGCTTCGGAACTTCGAGCGTAGAATCGGCGGCCTGTTCGAGGGCGTCTTCAACCGTACCTTCCGATCCGCCGTGCAACCGGTGGAGCTCGCGCGCAAGCTGGCCAAGGAGATGGATGAGCACAAGACGATCTCGATCCACCGGGTGTACGTGCCCGACGAGTACACGATCTTCCTGAATCCCACCGACCGCGAGCAGTTCGCGGCGTACGAGACGCAGATGCGGACGGAGCTCGCCGAGTACCTGGTGGAGCATGCGCGGCGCGAGGGCTACTCGGTGCCCAGCCGGCCGCTGGTGCTGATCGAGACCGAGCCCGAGCTGGCCGTCGGCACGTTCGGGATCGCGGTGGCGACGCAGGATGGCGACGGTGGCGAGCCGCTCGACGCCCCGCTCGCATCCGCACCCGCAGCCGCGGCCGCACCGATGCCGGTTCCCGAGCCGCCGCCCGTCTCCGAGCCGCCGCCGGTCTCCGAGCCGCCGCCGCTCGTGCCCACGCCGGCCATCTCGCCGTTGCCTGCCGAGACCATGATCTACACCCCGTCCGAGACCGAGCAGGACGAGGTGGCGACCCTGTCATGGGACGGCTCACAGATCGAGATCGCCGACCGGGTCACGGTGATCGGCCGCTCGAGCGACTGCAACATCTCGCTGTCCGATCCGAACGTCTCCCGCCGGCACGCCGAGGTACGGCGAATCGGCGACGGCTACTCCCTGGTCGACCTGGGCTCCACGAACGGGACGGAGGTGAACGGGCAGCGCATCCAGGAGACCGCCCTCATGAACGGCGACGTGATCGGTGTCGGCACCACGTCGATTACGTTCGAGCGGCGCCTTGGTTGACCAGCTGCTGCTCGTCCTCAAGGTCGGCTTCGTCGTCCTGCTGTACCTCTTCATCTGGCGCGTGATCCGCGTCGCCTCGCGGGACGTCGAGGTGGGCCAGGAGAGCATGGTGCTCGCGCCGGCGCTGGCCCGCCGGCCGCGGCGGGCGGACGGCCGGCTGACCGTGGAGCAGAGCCTCGACCTGCCCGCCGGCACGACGCTTGCGATCGACCGTGAGCTGGTGGCGGGACGCACCGAGGCCGCCCAGATCCGCCTCGTCGAGGACGGATATGCTTCCGGCCGCCATGCCCGATTCCTCCGCGGCGACGAGCGCGACATCGTCGAGGATCTCGGCTCGACCAACGGCACGTTCGTGAACGG
>DATLLN010000166.1:0-6741 GCA_035537835.1 Gaiellales bacterium | reverse complement strand
CGCGCTGGGCCTGCCGATCGCGGCGGCGGTGCGCCTTCGGTTCCGCGGAGCGTCGACGGCGGAGCGCCTGCTGGCGGCGGGGCTGGCCGGCGGGCTCGCCGACTTCGTGCTGCACGCCTCCGTCGACTGGATCTGGCAGCTCGCCGCCTGCGTCATGCCGGCGCTGATGTTGGCCGCCGCCGCGATCGGCAGGCCCAGCGCGAGCACCAGGCCGAGCAGGCCGGCGAGGCCGAGCGTCGACGCGTCCTCGAGCACCTGGCTGTGCGCATGGAACGGCTGGTCCTCCGACCGCCCTTCCTGGGCGTAGTCGTACAGGAAGTTCCCCGCGCCGACCCCGTCGAACGGGTGCTCGCGGAACAGGCGCACCGAGACCCGCCACAGGTCGTAGCGGCCGGTGCCGACCGAGCCGAAGCGGCTGTCCGACCCGCCGCGGTACGGGCTGTCCTGCACCTGGAACTGCTGCCACTTGTCATCGAGCCACGCGCCGGGCTTGCCGTTGGTCGCGGCGACGAACGCGACCACGAGCAGCACCGCGAGGGTGCCGACCAGCGCCGCGGCGCCGCCGGTCACCAGCCGCCGTGACTGGGCGCCCAGGGTCACCCTGCGGTCGATCAGCGACTGGGCGAGCGCGGCGAGCCCGCCGATCAGCGCGGCGGCCATCACCGCCGACCCGGCCGCGCGCACCTGGGTCTCGCCCGCGGCGATGGCGAAGGCGCTGTTGAGGTCGGTCCACCGGAACGCGATCAGAACGAGCACGGGTACGGCGATCGCCGCGCAGCGCACCGGCGTCGGGCAGAGCGCGGCGAAGATCAGGCCGGAGGCGACCAGCGCCACCAGCGCGGCGCGGGATCCCGTGGGGACAACCAGCGCCGCGGCCGCGCCCGCGGCCACCCCGGAGCAGGCGCGCAGCGCGATCGGCGTCGCCCGATCGGCGGCGAACGCCGTGGCCGGCCAGACGCCCACCGCGACCAGGGCGGCCATGCCGCCGCCGTAGCCGATGCCGCCGACCAGCCTGCCGAATGAGAAGGCGGAGACGTCGCCCATCCGCCACAGGGCCCACCCCTCGATCAGCGCGATGGTGCCGACGCCGACGACGACCAGGCCCGCCGCCACACGGCGGCCGTCGACGCGGCCGAGCGCGAGCAGGCAGACGACCAGCACGCAGGCGTAGAACAGCGACCGGTCGCCCTCGACCAGCGCGTTCTGCGGCCACGCCGCCCACAGGATCGAGAGCCATGCCAGCAGCGTCAGCCCGGCCAGCGCGCCCGGTGAGACCCACGGCAGCCAACCCAGCAGCGGCATGCCGAGGGCGATCAGCATGATCGCGATGGCGACCGCCGAGACGACCGCCCACATCCCCCACTCGTTGATCGTGTAGCCGCCGCCGCGCCAGGCGAGCCACAGCCAGCAGGCCATCGGCAGGATGAGCGGGAGCAGCGGCAGGATGCTCACGGCGCGCTCGGTCACGCCGGGCAGGGGATCGCGAGCCGACCGGGCCGCGTCGACGGTCTGAGCCACCCGCGAAGCCTACGTCACGCCGCGGAGGTCAGGCGGTGCGGTGCGTGCTGCAGGCCGGCGCCGCGAACGGCTTGGCGAGCAGTCCCTCGGTGTCCTGGCCGCTGCACTCGGAGCAGAGGTAGGACGTCGTCGAGGCGGGTGCGGATTCGCACCACACGCAGCTGCCCGAATCGATCAGGAGCATCGCCGCGCGCATTGCCGAGGTTGGAGCCGTCTGCATGATCATGCGGTGTCGGGGCACTTTCGCGCCGGGTGATCGGCCACGGTATCGACGATCTGAGGTATTTCATCCCCGGATCGTGGTATTGGGCCTCAAGAAACCGTCCACTCGGATCGATTCTCTTGGCAGGTTCCACATGACACCTTCCGACTTCACACAAGCTCTCACCGCGGTCAACGACCGCATCCGCTCCATGCTGACCGGCGCGCTGTCGCTGCTCGCGCTCGCAGCGTTGGCGGTCGTGGCCAGCTATGGCGTCCACCAGCTGGCACCCGGGCTGGGACGCACGATCGCCGTGCTGGGGCTGCTTGGCGGCCTCGGGCTGCTGGCCGGCGGATGGTTCGCGTCGCTCGAGCGGAGAACCATCTACGAGGACATCATCGTGGCCGGTTTCCGGCACGTGCACGCGCCCGAAGTGGCCCAGCGGGCCGCGGAGCTCGTGGGCGTCACAAGCAGGCTCCGCCTGGCCGGCGCACTTGACCGGTTCCTGGAGGCCGCCCGGATGGAGCGCGTTGCGCCAGTTCCGGTCAACCGCGAAGCCATGCTCCACTGCGCCCACCAGGCCCAGGCGATCGCGAGCACGCTGCGCTCGCTGGCCGTCGACGTCGAGCCGGCCGGGATGGTGCTGCTCCAGCGCCTGGTCACGGACGGCGTCACCAGCCCGCTCTTCAACCCCGGCTTGCCGCCGCGCGAGCTCGAGCGCGCCTTCGACCGCATCGCCGCCATGCTCGGCACCAACATCGTCGCCCTTCGCCCGCACGGCGAGCACGACGAGATGCCGCTCGCAGCCTGAGCGCTGGTGCGACAGGGGGTCAGACCCCGTGTCGCAGGCTCGGGTTCGCCTCTCGGCGCGGTGCCCACGGCCGTGCAACGAGGGGTCTGACTCCCTGTCGCGGCCAACCAGCGCACGCCGCATTCGAGCCAGACCGGCTACGGACCCTGTGCGGCGAAGGCCGGGCCGAGGGGGATCAGCGCGTCGATCTCGGCCAGCGACTCCGTCAGGTCAAGCTCCGCGGCGAGCGCATTCGCCCCGATGTGGCGGCCGTTGCTGCTGCCGGCGATCGCGGCGGTGACACCCGGCTGGTGGAGCACCCACGCGATCGCGACCTGGGCGACGGTGGCGCCGTGGCGATCGGCGATCGGCCGCAGGCCGTCCGCGACGGCGAAGCTATGGGCCGCGTTGCACCGCCGGTGATGGCCGGCTCCGGTGCCACCTTGCTGGACACCAGAAACTCGCCCTCGACCCCGTCCAGCGCAGCGCCGATCAGGGACTCGTTCGCCGTGGCGATGTAGTTCTCCGACGTGTCGATCCAGTTGACGCCGGACGCCATGGCCGCGGCGATCGCTGCACGGGCACGGTCGACGTGGCTTGTCGTCGTCCGGGCCGAGCTCGAAGCCGCCGAGGCCGATCCGCGACAGCGCCACGCCACTCTTGCCCAGCTGGGCTACGCGCATCTCCCACCACCAGCCGTTGCCACGATCGGCACCATGCACGGCCAGTGTACCCGCCTGCCTAGATCTCCATCAGCCGCTCGACGCCGCGCCGCTCGAGGCCGCGGGCGATCACCAGCCGCTGGATCTCCGACGTGCCCTCCCAGATGCGGTCGACGCGCAGCTCGCGCCAGAGGCGCTCCGCCGGGTTGCGGCGCATGTAGCCGCGGCCGCCGAAGATCTGGACGACGCGGTCGGCGACCCGGCCGGCTGTTTCGGAGGCGATCAGCTTCGCCATCGACGCCTTGGCGTGCACCAGCTTGGGGTCGGCGCCGGAGTCGTACAGCTGGCCGACGTAGTACGTGAGCAGCCGTGCGGCGGTCGTCTCGGCGGCGCAGTCGGCGAGCATGAACGAGATCGCCTGGTGGTCGAAGATCCGCCCGCCGAACTGCTCGCGCTCCAGCGCCCACTCGGTGCCCAGCTCGATCAGCCGATCGCACGCGCCGCAGCAGCGGGCGGCGATGTGCACCCGCTCCTCGATGAACCATTCGGCCGTCAGGTCGAACCCCTGCCCCACCTCGCCGAGCACGTTGCCAACCGGCACCGGCGTATCGGTGAACGTGAACTCGGGATGCCGGTACGGGAAGTTGTGCGTGAAGTCGGGGTCGTCGGTCATCTCGACGCCGGGCAGGTCCTTGTCGACGATGAACAACGTCGGCCGCCGCTCCTCGCCATCCACCGCCCACGCCAGCACCAGGAAGTAGCTGGCGATGTCGCCGTCGGTGACGAACCACTTGACGCCCGACAGCCGGTAGACGTCGCCGTCGCGGATCGCCTCGGCGCGGATGCCGCGGGGGTCGGAGCCGGCGCCCTCCTCGGTGATCGCGTACGCATGCCGGTGGTCGCCGCGCACGTCCGGTAGCAGGTACCGCTCGATCTGCTGGGACGTCCCGTGCGCCAGCACGTTGGACGGGCTCCACACCAGCACCCACAGGCAGTTGGTCAGCCGGCCAAGCTGCTCGTGCACGACGATCTGCTCGGTCAGGTTGAGGCCGCCGCCCCCGAACTCCTTGGGGATGTTGTTGGCGTTCAGGCCGGAGTCGAGCACGCCCTGCTTGATTCGGGCGTGCGTCTCCGGGCTGAGCCGGCCGTGGCAGCTCTCCGCCTCGAGCTCGGCGGGCTGCAGCACGTCGTCCACCAGCGCGCGCGTGCGGGTGCGAAGCTGCAGGAGCTCTGGGCTGAGAGTGAAGTCCATCGATTCCCTTTCCTGTTCAGACCGGGCGGAGGGCGGCCGCCGTGCCGCCGAAGATCAGCGCGGCAAGGACGTCCGACCGCTCGACCCCGCGCAGCGACGGGGTGTCGAGGTCGACGTCGACCTCCCCGACCGGCCCGTCGAACCCGAGCGCGCGGGCCCCGTTGACCGTGCCGATGTCCAGAAGGTACCCGGTCGGGCCGTCGGCGCCCGCCGGTACCAGCACGTTGCGCTGCTCGGCCTGCCGCCGGGCGCACGCCTCGATCTCGCGCAGCTCGAGAATCGGATCGATCACCGTGTTCGAGTCCGACCCGATGCACACCGGGATCGCCCGCTCCAGCAGCCGGCGGGCGGGCAGGAAGCCGTCGCCCAGATTCGCCTCGGTGGTCGGGCACGCGCACACCGTCGACCCGCCCGCCGCCAGCAGGTCGAGCTCGTGGTCGGTCACGTGCGTCGCATGCACGATCGTCGTCCGGTCGGTCAACATGCCGATGTCGGCCAGCAGCTCGATCGGTCGCATGCCGTGTTCCGCCAGGCACTCGTCGACCTCGCGCCGCTGCTCGTTGGCGTGGATGTGCACCACCATCCCACTGGTCTCCGCGAACCCGGCGATCTCCTCCAGCCAGTCGCGGGGCAGCGCCCGGACGCTGTGCGGTGCCAGGCCGACACGGCACTCGGCGGCGAGCTCCTCCACCCGCGACAGGTACTCGGCGACCGTGGGGTCGCAGAACCGCCGCTGGCGCTCCGCCGGCGGCTGCCCAGCCCCCGCGCGAGCGTAGGCGCACATCAGCAGCACGATCTCGATGCCGGCGTCGGCTGCGGCGGCAACACAGGCCTTGGCCATCGCGTTGCGGTCCGGGTAGGGAGCCCCGCCCGGCTGGTGGTGCGGGTAGTGAAACTCCCCGACCACCGTGTACCCGGCGGCCACCATCTCGCCGTAGACTCGGAGTGCGACCTCGTAGCAGCCGTCGGGGTCGACGGCGTTCGCGGCGGCGTACATGGCCTCGCGCCACGTCCAGAAATCGTCGTGCGGGTGCGCGGGATCGACGCGCTCGACGCGCCCCCGCAACGCCCGCTGGAAGGCGTGGCTGTGGGCGTTGGCAAATCCGGGGATGCGCAGCGTGGCGTCGGGCATGGGCGTATCCTCCCATCTCCATGCCCGAGGTTTCACGAGAACGATTCGTGTCCTGGTTCGGGGAGCTGGCCACGATCGGACGTACCGAGACGGGCTGGAATCGCCTTGCCTGGAGCCCGCTCGAGGCCGAGGCGCGCGCTTGGTTCTCGCGCACCGCGACCACGATCGGCCTTGACGTCCGCCAGGACGGCGCCGGTACGCTGTGGGCCGTCACCGACGACGCCGATCGCGGGCCGTGGGTGTGCGCCGGCTCGCACCTCGACACCCAGCCCGACGGTGGGGCCTACGACGGGGCGCTGGGCGTCGTCAGCGCGCTCGAGGCCGCCGCCAGCGTGCTCGAGTCCGAGGCCGGCCGCCGCCACCCGCTGGCGGTCGTCGCGTTCGTCGACGAGGAGGGCGCCCGCTTCCGTACGCCGACCTTTGCCAGCCTCGCCATCACCGGCGGCCTGGACATCGACCACGTGCTCGAAGTGATGGGCGACGCGCCGGCGATCTACGGCGTCACCCGCGACTCGCTGGCCAGCAGCCGCGAGCAGCTCGAGCGGGTGCGCTGCTTCCTCGAGGTGCACGTCGAGCAGGGCCGCTCGCTGGCCGACCGCGACCTCGCGCTGGGCATCGCCGACGTGCTCGCGCCGCGCCAGCGCTGGCGAGTCGAGTTCGAGGGCGAGGCGAACCACGCCGGCACCACCCGCATGGAGGACCGGCGCGACGCGCTGCTGCCGGCCGCCCGGTTCGTGCTGGCGGTCGACCAGGCCGCCCGCGCCCGCCCCGGTGCCGTCGGCACCGTCGGCCGGATGGAGGTGCATCCCGGGTCGACGAACTCGATCCCCGGCATGGTCGCCGTGACGCTCGACGTCCGCGCCCTGGACGTGACGACCGTCGACGAGATGGTCGACGAGCTGCGGTCGACCTGCCCCGATGCGGCGTTCAGCCTCGAGTCGCGCAACGAAGGCGCGGCGTTCGACACCGACCTGCGCGACATGCTCCGCGAATCGGCCGCCGCCCGCGGGCTGCCCGCCGGCGACCTGCCGAGCTACGCCGGCCATGACGCCGGCATCCTGGCGCCCCACGTGCCGTCCGCCATGCTGTTCGTCCGCAACCCCACGGGGGCCAGCCACACGCCCGCCGAGGCGGCGTCCGAGAGCGACTGCCTGGCCGGCGTCCAGGTGCTGACGGACGCGGTCG
>DATLLN010000165.1:0-3631 GCA_035537835.1 Gaiellales bacterium | reverse complement strand
CGTGCACTTGGCGCCCCCGCGTTCGACCACCATGTGGCCGATCTCGCCGGCCGCATCGGCTGCATGGAGGCGTACTCCGGCCGCAAGGCGATGGAGCTGGAGGCCCGACACCGGGTGGAGAAGGGCGAGCACACCAAGCTGTTCAAGATCATGGAGGAGCGCGGTCGCGATCAACTGTCCAGCGGCATCTGGGCGCGGGCGATGGAACACGACGATCCGATGGCCAAACACCTGATCGGGCGTGCCGTCAAGGCGCTCGGCGCAGGCATTGCCTCTGCGGTCAACCTGCTCGACGTGCAGGCGGTCGTGATCGGCGGCGGGCTGGGCACCAGGCTGGGCGAGCCGTACGTCGAGAGGATCCGCGAGGCCATGCACCCGCACCTGTTCGTCGATCAGAACCCGCCCGACGTGCGCCTCTCGACGCTCGGAGACCTGGGCGGCGCGCTCGGCGCCGCACTGCTGGTCAAGGACTGATGGCCCAGCCGTTCGGGCTGCACGGCGCGCGATGCCGTTGATCGGCAAGCCGCCCGAAGGCACGGAGCTGCGCCCCGCCGGCGGCAAGGGCGTCGACCTCCCGGCGTAGACGGGCGGCGCGGCTAGGCTCGCTCGAGTGAGCTGGCTCGAGGCGTTTCTGGCCGGGTTCGTGGTGGCCACCGTGACAACGCCTGCGGGTGTCAGCGGAGCCGTGCTGCTGCTGCCGGTCCAGGTCAGCCTGCTCGGCATACCGAGCCCGTCGGTGACGCCGACCAACCTGCTCTACAACCTGTTCGCCACGCCCAGCGGCGTGCTGCGCTATCGAAGACGTGGCGGACTGGATCACGAGCTGGCGGCGCGGCTGGTCTGTGGCACCGTTCCGGGGGTCGTCGCCGGCGCCATCATCCGGGTGGAGTGGCTCGCGGGCGAGCGCGGGTTCCTGCTGGTCGTTGCGCTCGTGCTGATTCCGCTCGGCGCGCTGCTCGTCGTTCGTGAGGCGCCGCACGCGGCGACGCCGGTGCTCGCTTCTCGATGGCTGGCCCCGACCGCGTTCGCCGTCGGCGTCGTCGGAGGGATCTACGGGATCGGCGGCGGGTCGATCCTCGCGCCGCTGCTGCTGCTCGCGGGCTATTCGGCACGCCGGGTCGCGCCGGCTGCACTGGTCTCGACCATGGCCGCCTCGATCGTGGGCGTCGCAGCCTTCTGGCTGCTCTCGTTCACCAGCCCGGAGGGCGCCGCAGCACCGGACTGGTCAACCGGAATTGCGGCGGGGATCGGAGGCGCATTCGGCGCCTACCTCGGCGCCGGCCTCCAACCGCGCATCCCCGAGGCCGCGCTCCGCCGGCTGCTCGGGATCATCGTGATCGTGATCGGGCTTCGCTACGCCTATCTGTCCATTACCGGGCGTTAGGCCAGGCCGATCGACTCGTCCAGGTAGACGTCCTGGATCGTGTTCAGCAGCGCGACGCCATCGGCCAGCGGCCGCTGGAACGCCTTGCGGCCGACGATCAGCCCGGAGCCGCCCGCCCGCTTGTTGATGACGGCGGTGCGCACGGCCTGCCCGAGATCGGAGTCGCCCTTCGACTCGCCGCCGGAGTTGATCAGCGGCACGCGGCCCATGTAGCAGTTGACGACCTGCCATCGCGTCCACTCGATCGGATGGTCGGGGACGAGCTTGTCGTAGACCAGCTGGTCGGTCTTGCCGTAGCCCGACAGCGCCAGGTAGCCGCCGTTCCGCTCCGGCTGCTTCTGCTTGATGATGTCGGCCTCGATGGTGACGCCCAGGTGGTTGGCCTGGCCGGTCAGGTCGGCGGAGGTGTGCATATCGCCGGCGTCCGTCTTAAATGCCGAGTTGCGCAGGTAGCACCAGAGCACGGTGAACATCCCCAGGCTGTGGGCTTCCTCGAACGCCTCGGAGACCTCGACGATCTGCCGCGTCGCGTTCTCGGAGCCGTAGTAGATCGTCGCTCCGACGCCCACGGCGCCCAGCTCGAACGCCTCCCGCACCGAGCCGAACATGACCTGGTCGAACTCGTTCGGATAGGTCAGCAGCTCGTTGTGGTTGAGCTTGACGATGAACGGGATCCGGTGGGCGTACCGGCGGGACACCATGCCCAGCACGCCGAAGGTCGTGGCGATCGCGTTGCAGCCGCCCTCGATGGCCAGCTCGACCAGGTTCTGCGGGTCGAAGTAGGCCGGGTTCTTGGCGAACGAGGCGGCGCCGGAGTGCTCGATGCCCTGGTCGACCGGCAGGATCGAGATGTAGCCGGTGCCGGACAGCCGGCCGGTGTTCATCAGCGTCCCCAGGTTCCGCAGCACCGGCGGCGTGCGGTCGGTCTGCACCACCACCCGGTCGATGAAATCAGGCCCGGGAGCTACGATCTGCGCCGCGTCGATGCCGCTCGCCTGGTAGGAGAGCAGTGACTCGGCCTCGTCGCCGAGCAGCTCCTCGATCTGCGATCCGCTGCTGATGGCCATACCTTTGTCCCCCTCGCGTCAACCCGTTTCGTCGCAGCCATTGTACGGCCCCCAAACGGAAGGAGCATTCCGTGACCCTCGGATACACCGATCCGCTGATGATCCTGGCGTTCGACCACCGCGGCTCGTTCCAGTCGAAGCTGATGGGCATCGCCGGCACGCCCACCGCCGAGGACACGGCCCGGGTGATCGCCGCCAAGCGGGTGATCTTCGAGGGGTTCGAGCGTGCGCTGGCCGACGGCCCGATCGACGGCGCCGGCGTGCTGGTCGACGAGCAGTACGCCGCGGACGTGGCACACGCCGCCCGCGAGCGCGGCATCCCGTTCGCGATGCCGGTCGAGAAGAGCGGCCAGAACGAGTTCGATTTCGAGTTCGGCGAGCGGTTCGGCGACCACATCCGCGAGTTCTCCCCCACGTTCGCGAAGGTGCTCGTCCGCTACAACCCGGGCGGCGACCGGGTGATGAACACCCGTCAGGCGGAGCGGCTCGCCCGGCTGTCGCGCTGGCTGCGAGACGACGACCGCAAGTTCCTGTTCGAGCTACTGGTGCCCGCCGAGCCTGGGCAGCTCGCGGAGGTCGGCGGGGACGCCGACCGCTACGACCGCGAGGTGCGGCCGGGGCTGATGATCGAGGCGATCGCCGAGCTGCACGCGGCGGGCATCGAGCCCGACATCTGGAAGATCGAGGGCCTGGACGCGCGCGCGGACTGCGAGCGCGTCGCCGAGGCGACCCGCGCCGGCGGCCGAGACCAGGTGACGTGCGTCGTGCTCGGGCGCGGCGGCGACGAGGCGAAGGTCGTCCACTGGCTCCAGACCGGCGCCGGCGTCCCTGGCTACATCGGCTTCGCCGTCGGCCGCACGATCTGGTGGGACGCGCTCAAGCGGTGGCTCGACGATGGCGACGGGGACGCGGCCGCAGAGCAGATCGCCGCGATCTACCGCCGGCTGGTCGCCGCCTACCGCGGCTGACGAGCGGCCGCCAGGACACGCCCGGCCCGCTCGAGGTCGCCGCACTCGAGCACCTCGGCGCCCAGCCGCCGGGCGGACAGGCGCACCTGACCGCCAACGGCGACCGCTGGGACGCCCGCCGCGCGGGCACGGGCGACCGTCTCGGCCACGGCCTTGCCGTGCAGCGTCTGCTCGTCGATCCGGCCCTCCGCGGTGATGCACAGGCCGGCGCC
>DATLLN010000164.1:0-8955 GCA_035537835.1 Gaiellales bacterium | reverse complement strand
CGATGTAGCCGTCGATCGAGACGCTGCAGCTGAGCAGGGTGTACGGCCGGTCACGCATCGACCGTTCCGTCCTGCCGCCTGACCAGGGGCACGGCGTGGCGAAGCCACGCTGCCACCAGCACCAGCGCGCCCGGAAGGCTGGCGACGAGCACGACGACACCGTACACGACGGCGGTCGCGACGCCGGTGTCCGCACCCAGGCCGGCCGCCCCGAACACCCACGCCGTCGCTCCCTCGCGCGGCCCCCAGCCGGCGATGCCGGGCAGCACCATCGCCAGCAGCGCCAGCAGGGCGAGCGGCAGCATCCGCGAGTTCGGCGCGGTGGCGCCGGCGGCCCGCGCGGCGATCACGAACGTGACCGCGTGGCCGAGCACGACCAGCACGGAG
This sequence comes from Gaiellales bacterium, assembly GCA_035537835.1. Taxonomy (GTDB): domain Bacteria; phylum Actinomycetota; class Thermoleophilia; order Gaiellales; family JAICJC01; genus DATLLN01. The sequence goes on along the minus strand of DATLLN010000164.1, from coordinate 8,568 downwards.
GCGATCGCGATCGCCGGCAACGCCCGGCGCGCGAGCAGCCCGTCGCGGACGTCGCCCCGGACGGCCGTGCGCAGCGGTGCCAGCCGTGAGCTCCCGCCGCCGGGCAGCACCCTATTGAGCGCCACGACACCGACCGCGATCGCAACCAACCCGGCCGCCGCCAGCGGCATCCACGACTGCACGGGTGACGGCAGCGCGAACAGGACGGCGACGGTGAGCACGATCTGGACGAGCTGCCCGAACGACCGCTCCCACGCGACGGCCCGCAGGCCGCGGCCGACGTCGCGCACGTCGCGGCCATGGCTGACGCCGCGGTGGACGTCGCCGACGACCCCGCCCGGCAGCGTCAGGTTCAGGAACATCGACCGGTAGTACGCAGCGATGGCGGCGGGCAGCGACAGGTGGACGCCGAGCCCGCGGGCCACGATCGTCCACCGCCAGGCACAGCACACGGTGGTCAGGGCGCCGATGGCAGCCGCGGCCGCCAGCGTCGTTCCATCCACCGCTCGCACGCCGTCGCGGAACGGGCCCGCGCCGAGCCGCCATGCGACGACGGCGAGCGTCGCGGCGGCGGCTGCCGCGCGCGCCCAGGCCCACGAGGGCCGCACCATGGGGCGGCCGATGGTCACGGCACCACCAGCAGGTCGGCGTGTCCGACGGTGACGGCGAGCCGTCCGGCTGGCGCCTGCGCCAGCCTCCGGCGGGCGTAGGCTGCGGCCTCGGCGGCGAGCTCCGCGTCCTGCTCGAACGCGGCGTCCAGCCAGCCGCTCAGCCACTCCGTCGCCAGGGCGGACTCGGCCGTGCCGAGCCGCCAGGGGCTGGGCCGGACGTGCACCTCGGCCCCCCGGCGGCGGAACTCGTCGGCGGCGGCCGCCGCGGCATCCGGGCCCAGCAGCCTGCCGTTGGCCGTCATCCGCCGCTGGTGGGCGTCGAAGGCGGCCGCAACCCGGGCGTCGAGTGGATCCGCCGGGGCCAGCGCGACCCGGCCGACGACGGACAGCGCCAGCAGCACCGGACATCCTGCTTCGGCGCAGACGTCGATCAGGCCGGCCAGCGTGTCGCCGGTCATCAGGTCGAGCAGTGCGGAGGCGGTGATCAGGCTCGCGCCGGCGAGATCGCAGGCCCCCAGCCGCGTGATGTCGGACTGCCGCACCTCGACGTCGACCGGCGCGTCGTCGTCGGCGGGGCCGGGGAGGTCGGCGGCTGCGATCTGCAGCAGGTCGGCGTCCCAGTCGTGCAGCACCCAGTGCTGTGGCCCCGGCAGGAGGGGCGCCAGCCACCGGCCCATCGCCCCGGTGCCGCACGCGAGGTCGTGGATCACCAGCGGGCGGGTGGGCGGCAGTCGCCCCCGGAGCTCGTCGCCGAGGTCGCGGGAGCGGGCGTCCGCATCGGCGGCCTCGCGGAGACCGAGCCAGCCGGGGCTGAGGCGGATCGCCGTGACGCTCATCCCGCCGCCCCCGTCAGCACGCCCGCGACGGTCGAGGTGGTCGCCGTCCATCCCGGCAGCGCCGCGCGCCGCTCGCGTGCGGCCCGGCGCAGCCGCTGCCGCAGCGCGGCGTTGCCCAGCCAGGCTCGCAGCGCTGCGCCAAGCGCACCCGCGTCGCCGGGTGGCACCAGCAGCCCGGGCGCGACCCCGTCCCGGTCGCGTCCCAGGGCCTCGGGCACTCCGCCGACCTCGGCTGCGATCACCGGCAGGCCACGGGCGAGCGCCTCGGTGACGACCATGCCATACGTCTCCGCGCGGGACGCCAGCACGAGCAGATCGGCGGCGCCGTAGCTTCGGTCGAGCTCGACGCCGGTCAGCGGCCCCGCGAAGCACACCCGGTCGCCGAGGCCGCCGCCCCGGATGCGGTCGGCGAGCGCGTTCGCGAAGGCCGGGTCACGCTCGAGGCTGCCCACGCACCGGCAGTGCCAGTCGAGACCGTCGATCGTGGCGAGGGCGTCCAGCAGCACATCGTGGCCCTTGCCCGGGGTCACGGCGGCGACGCAGAGCAGTGCGCCGGCGTCCGCCGTACCGGGTGCGAGGTCGGCCGCATCGACGCCGGGTTGGGCGACGTGCATCCGGTCCTCGGGCAGCGAGTACATCTGCGTCAGCACTCGCCGCGTCCACTCGCTGGTCGTGACGACCGACGCGGCGGTGCCGAGCACCGCGCCCTCCCGGGCGCGGACGTCGTCGTCCGCAGCCGCGTGGCCGAGGGGCATATGCACCAGCTCGACCAGCCGCAGCCTGGATGCCTGCGGCACCAGCACCTCCGGCGCCGTGGAGGCGACCAGCCCGTCCAGCAGCACCACCGCGCCGTCGGGGATCCGCCGGACGACGTCGGCGAGGGCGGCGTGCGACGCCGCGTCGAACTCCGGCCAGCGGCCCCGGACGGCGTGCGGCCGCACCGACCAGCCGATCGCCGCCAGCCCGCGGCAGACCTGCAGGTCGTAGGCGTTGCCTCCGCTCGGCCGTGCCGGATCGTCGATGCCCTCGGGGACGACGACGTGCACCGCTGTCATAGCGTCCGCTCGTAGCTCGCCCAGGCAACATGCGACTCGCGCAGCGTCACGACCAGGCCGTCCAGCTCGCGTGCGCCGTTGCCCAGGGCGCCGGCGTGCACGCGCTCCGCCAACCGGTCGGCGATCACGCGGGCGAGCGCCTCCGCGGACGTGTTCATCCCGGCGAACGCCGGCTCGTCGTCGAGATTGCGGTAGTTGAGCTCTGCGACCACGGCGCGCAGCTGCTCCGCCGCCCGGCCAATGTCGACCACGATGCCGTCGGCGTCCAGTTCGGCCCGCCGGAACGCGGCGTCGATCACGAACGTCGCTCCGTGCAGACGCTGCGCGGGCCCGAACACCTCGCCACGGAAGCTGTGGGCGATCATCATGTGATCGCGGACGGTGACGGTGAACACGGCCTACCCCTCGCCGTAGGTGATGGTGTGACACAGACCGGGCAGGTCTCCGGCGGCCAGCCCGGCCATCACGGCCGGCAGTTCGTCGAAGCGCGACTCGGCGGTGACGAGCTCGTCGAACGCAGGGTCACGCAGCAGGCCGACGGCGAGAGCCAGCCGTTCGGCCGTCGTGCGGCGCATGCTGCGGGCGGGCGAGACGGTGCCGACCTGGCTCGAGCGGATGCCCAGGCGACCGACGTGGAACGACCCGCCCAGCGAGAGCCGGACCTCCGCGTCGCCATACCAGCTGAGGTCGATGACGGTGCCCTCGGGCGCGAGCAGGTCGAGCGACAGCTGGAGGCCGGCGGACGTCGCACTGGTATGGACGACCAGGTCGCGGCCGTCGGCGGCGCCGGACGGCAGCGCGAAGTCGACGCCGAGTGCGGCCGCCACGCCGGCGCGGTCGGGATCGACGTCCACCAGCATGACCTCGACGGGGAACCGGCTGAGCAGGCGAGCGACGCAGCAGCCGACCATGCCGGCGCCGACCACCGCGACCCGGTCGCCGATCAGCGGAGCGGCGTCCCACAGCGCGTTGACGGCCGTCTCGACGATCCCCGCGAGCACGGCGCGGCCTGGAGGCACGTCCTCGGGCACCACGCACACCGCCGCCGACGGGACGACGTAGGCCGTCTGGTGCGGGTAGAGGCAGAACACAGTGCGGCCGCGCAGCTCGGGCGGCCCCTGCTCGACCGCGCCGACGCTCAGGTAGCCGTACTTGAGCGGCCCCGGGAAGTCCCCCTCCTGGAACGGCGCCCGCATCGCGGCGTACTGGTGCGGCGGCACGCCGCCCCGGTAGACCAGCATCTCGGTGCCGCGGCTGATGCCCGTGCGCACGGTGCGCACCACCACGTCGTTGCGGCCCGGCTCGGGCAGCCTGACCGGCCGGATCTCCCCGTGGCCAGGTTTGCGCAACCAGAACGCGTGCGCCATTTCTCGACCGTTCTCGCGCGGATCTCGCATCAGGTTTCTCTGGGGGTACGAGCGAAAGCCGCGCTTGGATGGCGGCCGACGGCATTGGGGTTACGCGTCGCCCTCGGGGAGAGTGGGCTGGTCGGTCGGATAGACGCCGACTGCGAAGCCATACATGGTCCCGCCCGATCGCGGAAGCTGATCGAACTCGGCCACCAGCTCGGCCATCCGCTCCCAGAACCCCGATGCCTGAGCCTCCGAGATCCGGGCGTGCCGGATGAACCCCCAGAGCTTGCCATCCAGGAACGCCGGGGCCGACTCCCGGGCGGCCACCTCGAAGTCGTTGAAGTCGCGGGGGAGCGGGTCGTCGTCCGGGCCTCGCTCGACCCCGATGTAGAACATCCTCGCGGTGCGCCCGTAGAACCGCTCGTCGATCGCCCGCACGCGGCGCGTGCGCACCACCTGCACCAGTCCGGCGTCGCCGAGCACCTTGACGTGGTGGGCGACGGTGCTCTTGGGCCGTCCGACCGCGGCCGCCAGCTCGGTCACCGTCGCTGCCCGCTCGTGGAGCAGGCCCAGGATCGTGGTGCGCAGGGGGTGGCTGAGCGCCTTCACCTGGTCGGGCCGGGTGAGCGCGATCCGGTCGGCCAGGTCGTAGTCCGGTGGAGGGTTGCGCGCCATGGGTCGATCAGACTACCATTGCCGAACGTTCCATTTTTACGGATCAATCAATCAGGAGGAATCGAGATGACCGAGGTCGTGCTGTACCACCACGTCCAGGGGCTGACGGATGGAGTCCGATCGTTCGCCGACGACCTGCGCCAGGCGGGGCACACCGTGCACACGCCCGACCTGTTCGGCGGGCGCACGTTCGACACCATCGAGGAGGGCATGGCGTTCGCGGGCGAGGCGGGCTTCGGCGCGCTCGTCGAGCGGGGCGTGGCCGCGGCACAGGTGCTCCGCCCGGAGGTCGTCTACGCGGGCTTCTCGTTCGGGGTGATGCCCGCGCAGCAGCTGGCGCAGACCAGGCCCGGCGCCCGGGGCGCCGTGTTCATGTCCGGATGTCTCCCGATCGAGGAGTTCGGAGACGCGTGGCCCGAGCGCGTTCCGGTGCAGGTGCACGGCAAGGAGGGCGATCCGTTCTTCGCCGAGGATCTGGAGGCCGCGCGCGCCCTGGTCGCCTCGGCCGACCGGGCCGAGCTGTTCCTCTACCCTGGTGAGGAGCACCTGTTCGCCGACCCCTCGCTGCCGGCGTACGACGCCGTGGCCGCCGGGGCGCTGACCGAGCGCGTGCTGGCGTTCCTCGATATGTGAGCGCCGGGATCAGGCCCGCAGCTCGGGCAGGTCTTCCTCCCAGAACTCACCGGGGGCCCGCGGTTGCTCGTGCTCGCCGTTGCCCAGCCGCTGCGACTCCTGGGCGCGCAGCTCGACGCGGCGGATCTTCCCCGAGATCGTCTTCGGCAGCTCGGCGAACTGCAGCCGGCGCACGCGTTTAAACGGCGCCAGGTGCGACCGCGCGTAGGCCATGATCGCCAACGCCGTCTCGCCGCTGGGCTCGTACCCTGGCGCCAGGGCAACGTACGCCTTGGGCACGGCCAGCCGCAGCGCGTCCGGCGAGGGCACGACCGCCGCCTCGGCCACCGCCTCGTGCTCGATCAGCACGCTCTCCAGCTCGAACGGCGAGATCCGGTAGTCGGACGCCTTGAACACGTCGTCGGTGCGTCCGACGTAGGTGATGTAGCCATCCTCGTCCCGGCTGGCAACATCACCGGTGTGGTAGTAGCCGCCCTCCATCGCCTCGGCAGTGCGCTGGGCCGAGTCGCGATAGCCGCTCATCAGCGCCAGCGGCCGGCGGCTGAGGTCGATCGAGATCTCGCCCTCGGGCGCCGGCTGCCCGGTGATCGGATCGATCAGCGCCACGTGATAACCGGGCAGCGGCCGGCCCATCGATCCCAGCTTGAGCGGCTGGCCGGGCGGGTTGCCGATCTGGCAGGTGGTCTCAGTCTGGCCGTAGCCGTCACGGATGGTGATGCCCCAGGCGGCGCGCACCTGCTCGATCACCTCCGGGTTGAGCGGCTCGCCGGCCGCCGCCAGCTCGCGGGCGGCCACGCTCCAACGGCCGAGATCCTCCTGGATCATCATCCGCCATACGGTCGGCGGCGCACAGAACGTGGTAACGGCGCAGCGCACCATCTGGTCGAGCAGGTCGGGGGCGCTGAAGCGCTGCTGGTTGACGATCAGCACCGTCGCCTCGGCGTTCCAGGGTGCGAACACGTTGCTCCAGGCGTGCTTCGCCCAGCCCGGTGAGGACACGTTCAGGTGGACGTCGCCCGGCCGGATGCCGATCCAGTACATGGTCGACAGGTGGCCGATCGGGTAGGAGACGTGCGTGTGCTCGACCAGCTTGGGCTGGGCGGTGGTACCCGAGGTGAAGTAGAGCAGCAGCGGGTCGTCCGCCCGGGTCGGGCCGTCGGGCGCGAACTCGGCCGGCGCCTCGTCGGTGGCGGCGTAGTCCAGCCAGCCGTCGACTGCCCCGCCCACGGCGATCCGGGTGAAGTCGCCAGGCACGGAGGCGAACTTGCCGCTGTCGGCGGCCGCGACGACGACGTGGCGCGCACGGCCGCGCTCGACGCGATCCACCAGGTCGTCGCGGCCGAGCAGCGTGGTCGCCGGGATGATCACGGCCCCCAGCTTGATCGCGGCCAGGATCGTCTCCCACAGCTCGACCTGGTTGCCCAGCATGACGATGACATGGTCGCCGCGGGCGACGCCGTGGCCGCGCAGCCAGTTCGCCACCTGGTTCGAGCGCGCCGACAGCTCCGCGAACGAGAGCACCTCGTCGCTGCCATCTGGTGCCACCACTCGCAGGGCCGTGCGATCGTTGCCGGCCGCGATCGCGTCGAACCAGTCGAGCGCCCAGTTGAACTCGGCCAGCTCCGGCCAGCGGAACTCCCGATACGCCGCGGCGTAGTCCTCACGCTGGTCGAGCAGCTGGTCGCGCAGGGTCCGGAACGTCTCGGTGGCGGTCGAGGTGGCTGCCGGTGGGCGGTTCACTTCGCGTCGGTGAAGGCTGCCCGCAGCTGCTGCTCCTGCTCTGCGGGGAGGTCGGAGAAAATCAAGCGGATCGATCGTGAGGCTCCGCCGAACGCTTCGACCATCCGATCGCGGTTTCCGGGCTCCGCGACGAGAAAGAGCAGAGAGCTGCCCTTCGTGACCTCGCGCCGAAGCATGGACAACGCGGCCTCGTCGAGCCCGACTCGGCGCAGCGCTTCCGGAATCTCGCCGGCGCGGTTCTCCGGTTGCTCGCCGGACAACAGCAGATCGAAGGTTGCACGCCAGAACGATCTCCCCATCGTGCCCTTGGCGAATCGGCCCATCAGCTGCGTCGTCTGCGGCTTGGCTTGATCCTCGGCCCACTCGACGGTGGCGGCGTCGGTCAGTTGCACGGCACCTTCTCGCGCCATCGTGTCGACCCGCGCCCCCGCACTGACACCACCACCCGGCGAGTCGAACTTCCAGACGGTCAAGTTCGACATCACCCCCACGATATCCGATCGGCGCGCGACTGCCTCAAGGACACACCCCTGGGCCGAGTACGATTGACCCGAGGCTCTCCGCCATGCGGGTCATTCACCTTCTGCGCCATGCGAAGTCCAGTTGGGCGGACGACACGCTGGCCGACCACGAGCGTCCGCTCGCCAAGCGCGGCGTCCGGGATGCGAAGCGGATGGCGGCGCACCTGCTCGCCCTCCACGTCGAGCCGGATCTGGTGCTCTGCTCGTCCGCCGTCCGCACCCGGCAGACTCTCGACCTCGTCAGGCCGTCGATCCCGGATGCACCGGTGCAGATCGAGGACGAGCTGTACGGAGCGAGCGCCGATGCGCTGCTGGAGCGCCTACGCTTCGTCCCTGAATCCGTCCACGCGGTGCTCTTCATCGGCCACAACCCTGGCCTTCAGGACCTCGCCGTGCGCCTGGCAGCGTCCGGCCCGCGCCTCGACGACCTGACGACGAAGTTCCCGACCGGCGCGCTCGCGACGCTTGCGCTCGGCAGCCAGACGTGGCCGAGCGTGCAGCCGGGGGACGCCTCGCTGGTCGACTTCGCCGTCCCGAGACAGCTCGACTGAGGCCGCAGGGAGCTCGCGAGCTACGCTCGCCGGCCGTGGGTCGGTGTTGTCCGTAGACTTGGCGCGATGGTGGTTTGTCCGCAGTGTGGCGTGGAGAACCCGGACGGGTTCCGGTTCTGTGGCGGCTGTGCGTCCCCGCTGGCTGCGACCCACAGCGCGGAGCGCCGTGAGCGGCGGGTCGTGTCGGTTGTGTTTGCCGACCTGGTGGGGTACACCCGGCGGTCGGAGCGTCTCGACGTGGAGGACGTCGAGCAATTTCTGGCTCCGTACCGGGCGATGCTCGCTGGGTGTGTCGAGCGCACGGGCGGTGTTGTCGCGAAGTTCACCGGCGATGGGGTGATGGCGCTGTTCGGTGGTCTGGTCGCGCATGAGGATGACGCAGAACGCGCCGTGCGCTGCGGATTGATGATTCGCGACGGGCTTGCCGAGGCGGAGGCCGATCCCGGGGACGATCGTCTGCAGGTGCGGGTCGGGGTGACGACCGGCGAGGCGTTGGTGTCGGTGACCGGCGAGACGTCGGTGGATGCCGTCGGTGATGTGGTGAACACGGCCGCGCGCCTGGAATCCGCTGCGCCCGTGGATGGTGTGCTGGTG
>DATLLN010000163.1:0-5557 GCA_035537835.1 Gaiellales bacterium | reverse complement strand
TGCCGAGGGCCTTCTCGAAGTCCGCGATGATGAACGGGTACATCTGCACCATCGCCGCCTTCTTGGAGGTGAAGTAGCTGTTCGCGCTCGCGTTCTCGCGGGTGCTCGCGTCGGAGTTGACGCAGTCGTGCTTCTTCAGCTCCGTCAGCTGCTCCAGCGGCTGCACCAGCTTGGGATCGGTGTACTTGAGGCTGCCGTCGTTGACCTTCGCGACGTCGCCGGTGTCGAAGTACGAGGCATACGCCCACGTCACCCAGTTGTCGGTCGAGTAGCCGTCACGGTCGCCGTAGGCGATCGGGATGACGCCGTCCGCCTTCAGCTTGTCGCACGCGGCGAGCAGCTCGTCGAACGTCGTCGGCGGCGCCGAGACGCCGGCGTGCGACAGCATCGACTTGTTGTAGAACAGCCCGTAGGAGCCGAAGTCGATCGGCACGCCGTAGATCTTCCCGTTGCCGTCCTGGCAGTCGAGGTCGGCACAGGACAGGTCCCAGTTCGAGATCGAGTCGTACATCCCGGAGTTCGCGTCCACATACTTGTTCAGCTCGAGCAGGGAGGGGATGTAGGGCGTCGTGTAGCCGCCCGAGTAGATCAGCATCACGTCCGGCACCTGACCGGAGGTGAAGGCCGCCTGCAGCTTGGCCGAGAACTGGTCGTTGTTGGCCGGCAGCAGGGTGATGTTGACCTTGGAGCCGGGGTACGCCTCCTCGAACCGCTTGTCCTGGGCGTCGATCCAGTCGCGGTACGCCGTGCCCGGCGTGGCGGTGGCGAACAGGCCGGCCAGCCAGACGTCGATCGTGCCGGAGGCAGGCTTGGTGTTCACCGAGCCGCCGCCGGAGCTGCTGTCGCCGCTGCTCGAGCTGGAGCCTCCGCAGCCCGCGAGCGCGGCCACGGCAACCGTTGCGGCAACGAGCGCGAGGGGGCGCCGCCACCCGGTGAACAAAGAACTGCGCATAGATCACCTACCGATCCGGGGTCAAACGATTGAGCGAGTGTTTCACGGATTGCCCGCCGGTGCAACCCCGTCGGGCGTCCCGAGGTACGACCCGGGATTGGCCACCAGCTCTGCCAGCTGGTCGGCCGCATAGACCGCCGTCACCTCGGGATCCAGCGCCAGCGCTGCGTCCAGCGCCAGACCCTCGGCGGAGGCCCGCGCGCTGGCCCGGGCGACGATCCTGTGCGCTCCCTCGTGCCCCCAGTGGCGGGCCATGTCCATCATCACGGCCTCGGCCATGATCGCGCCCCGCGTCAGGTCGACGTTGCTGCGCATCCGGGCCGTGTCCACCTCCAGCCCGTCCAGGATCCAGCGCAGCTTCGAGGCCACGCTGGAGGTCAGGACCAGCGCCTCCGGCAGGGCGACCCACTCGACCGCCCACAGCCCCATGTCCCGTTCCCCGGCGTGGGCCGGCGAGAGCTGGAGCGCGCCCGCCGCGGCATACGCCAGGCGCGCCGACGCGATCAGGTATTCGCTGGTCATCGGGTTTCGCTTCTGGGGCATCGTCGATGAGCCGACGTGGCCGGGACCCGCGGGCTCATGCAGCTCGGCGACCTCGGTGGCCTGCAGGCGCACGATCTCGGCGGCGATCCGCTCGCCCGCAGCGGCGACCTGCGCCAGCGCGTGGCCGACGTCGCGCCCGCGGTCGCGTGCGGCGTGCCAGGCGACGCCGGGCACCGGCATGCCCAGGTGCTCCGCGTACCGGGCGCGCACCGCGTCGGCCCGGTCGCCCAGGGCGGCGAGGCTCCCGGCGGCACCGCCCAGCTGGCCGCACACCACCTCGGCGCCCAGCCGGTCGAGCCGTGCGCCGCAGCGCCCCAGCTCGTCGGCCCACGACGCGGCCTTCTGCCCGAAGGCGATGGGAATGGCGTGCTGCCCGTGCGTGCGGCCCGGCATCGGGTCGGCCGCATGACGCGCTGCCAGCTGCGCCGCGGCGACCGCGGCGCCGTTGACGTCCGCGCGGATCAGCGCGATCGCCGATCGGGCCTGGAGCATCGCGCCGGTGTCGATGATGTCCTGCGTCGTCGCGCCCCAGTGGACGTAGGCGCCGTGCGCCTCGCACCGCTCGGACAGCTCGCGGATCAGCGGCACCAGCGGGTGCTGCGAATCGGCGATGCCCTGCCGCAGGGCGTCGACGTCGAACCGCGCGGCGATCGCCTCGGCGGCGATCCGCTCGGCCGCCTCCACCGGGATCACGCCGACGTCCGCCTCCGCCCGGGCGAGTGCGACCTCCGCGTCGAGCCAGCCCTGGATCAGTGCCCGCGAGTCGAGCGCCGCCCGCACCTCGGGCGTGCCGTACAGATCGCGGAGGAGCGCTGAGCCCAGCCCGACGTCCGAGCCGGTCACGGCACCACGCGCCCGTCCCTGTCGACGGAGCTGACGCTGGTCACGCCCGACTGCGGCCGCAGCACGATCCACGGCTCGGCCACCTCTCCGGGCTCGATCCGCTGCGCCTGGCCCTCCTGCTCGGCGACGGCCAGCCCCAGGCTGTGGGGGACCGTGGTCGGCTCGACGGCGATCGTCTCCGCCTGCTCCCGCCAGATCCCGCCGCTCACGCGGTTCTCGTGCCAGACCCAGCAGTGCCGGTACCACTCCGCGTCCCAGGCCATCGCCAGGGCCTGGCCGCGCGCCGCGTTGCGGATCACGGCCCAGCCCTCGGGTACCTCTGCCACCACGAACAGGCGGCTGCGGCGATCCGCGATCGGCCAGCGGTCGGCACGCTCGGTGGTGCCGTCCAGCAGCAGCAGCTCCGGGTATCGGGGCGCGTCCTGGGGCGGGCGCAGGGGGCCATCCTGTTCGCTCAGCTCGTAGCCGAAGCCGGGAGGCAGCACCAGCTCGAGCTCCGGCTCCAGCAGCTCGAGCCCCGCCGACACGTGCTCCAGCGAGACCAGCGACGCGCCCTGGGGCGAGCTGATCCGCATCGAGACGCGCACCGCGCCGTCATCCAGCCCGACCGTGCGCTCGACCTCCAGCCCGTGACCCTGCCAGGACATCGTCGCCCGGGCAGCCGTGACATCGACCACCGACCAGGGGTCGTTGGACGCGCGGCCGTGAAACCCGTGGTGCCCGGTGGCGTTGACGCAGCGGTTGCCGGCGTTGGGCAGCACCGTCTGCCAGCCTCCGCGGTACGAGGCCGTCCACCGGTCCTCGTCCAGGTCGCCGCCCAGGACCGGCTCCGAGCCGAACGGCGGTCGGCCGAGCAGCTGGCGGCCGGTGGCGAGGTCGACCAGGTCGAGGATCTCGCCGCCGTGCTGCGGATCGATCCGCACCAGCAGCTCGGGTGACGCTAGCGTGATCAGGCCAGGAACCCCCCGTCCACGGCCAGCGTCCAGCCGGTGGTGAACGACGACGCGTCGGACGCCAGCCAGACGGCGGCCTCGGCCACCTCGTCGGTCGTGCCCATGCGCATCATCGGGTGCATCTTGACCAGCATGTCGCGGTCGGCGTCCTCGGTGACGACGTCGGTCAATCCGCCGTCGATCACGCCCGGCGCCAGGCAGTTCGCGCGGATCCCCTGGGTGGCGTACTCGACGGCCATCGTCTTCGTCATCTGGTGCACGCCCGCCTTCGACGCGTTGTAGGCGACGTCCTCGGCCCACGCCTTGTGGCCGGCGACCGAGGTGATGTTGACGATCGAGCCGCCGCCTGCGGCGACCATCAGCGGAATCGCAGCCCGGCAGGTGTAGTAGGTACCGGACAGGTTGATGGCGATGGTGCTGTCCCAGACGCCGAGCTCCATGTCGGCAGACGGCGCCCAGCCGGTGTCGATGGCGGCGCCGTTGACGAGCACGTCGAGGCCGCCCATCCGCTGGTGCGCGGACGCGACGGCGGCCTCGACCGCCGCGGAGTCGGCCACGTCGAGCTGCACCGCCTCGGCGTGCTCCAGCCCGGAAGCCACAGCCTCCACGCGCTCGAGCGTGCGGCCGGCCAGCACCTGGACGGCGCCCTCGGCGGCGAAGGCGCGGGCGATGGCGGCGACCAGACCGCCCCCGGCGCCCGTCAACAACACCCGCTTGCCGTCCAGCCGTCCCTCACTCATACGATTGACCATGCTATGGGACGGCCGATCCGCGTGTCAACCCGGCTCGCCGCAACTCGCCGCGCACCGTACACTGTGGAGCCATGACGGACTCCAGGGCCGCCCGGCCCCGCCGCGTGACCATGAAGGACGTCGCCGCAGCGGCGGGGGTCGACGCATCGCTGGTGTCGCGGCTGCTCAGCGGCGACGAGAGCCTGTCGGTGCGGCCGGAGACCGAGCAACGGGTGATGGACGCCGTCCAGCGGCTCGGCTACCGCCGCAATCCCGCGGCCCGGGCGCTGAAGACCGCCCGGACGATGGCGCTGGGGCTGATCATCCCCGACCTTCGCAACGTGATCTACACCGAGATCGCCGTCGGCGCCGAGCAGCGGGCTGCCGCGGCCGGCTACGTGCTGCTGATCACCGGCGGCAGCGCGCAGCTGCGGCAGGAGATCCTCGAGGACCGGGTCGACGGGATCCTCTACGGCGTTGCCACCGCCGACACCGTGCCCACGCTGAACGCGCCCGGCTCGCCGCCGGCGATGCTGATCAACCGCCGCGGGCCGGCCGAGGGGTCGAGCGTGGTCGTCGACGACCAGGCCGGCGTCGCCATGGGAACGCGGTACCTGATCTCGATCGGACATCGCTGGATCGCCCACATCGCCGGCCCGCAGAACGTCGATACGGCGCGCCGCCGGCGCCGCGGCTACATCAATGCGATGGCCGAGGCCGGGCTGGAGATCCCCGATGGGTACATCGCCGAGTCCTCGTTCAACGAGGTGGGCGGTGCCACCGCCGCAGCCGGGCTGCTGCACCTGACGCCGCGGCCGACCGCGCTGGTCGCCGCCAACGCCGTGGCCGCCGTGGGGGCGATGGCGGCGGTGCGCAGCCAGGGGCTGTCGGTGCCGGAGGACATCTCCGTGGTCGCGCTCCACGACATCCCGCAGGCCGCCTACCTGAACCCGCCGCTGACCACGGTGCGGATGCCGCTGGCCGAGCTGGGGAGCCGCTCGGTGGACATGATCCTGACGATGATCAACGGTGGCCAGGTCGGGCACGTGGTCGTCGCGACGCCCCCCGAGCTGATCGTCCGCGGGTCGGCGACCCGGCCGCGCTAGTCGAGGGCCTCGCCGGTCTCCGGGTCGAAGAAGTACAGGGCGCCCGGGTACATCTCGAGCTCCAGCGTCTCGCCGACGCCGATCTGCACCCGCGGGTCGAGCCGGGCGACCACGTTGGCGGCCCGCGTCTCGTCCTGGGCCAGCTCCTCGTCCTCGACCGCGTCCTCGACGTCGTTGGCCAGCGCCGACTGGGTGTCGCTCAGCGCCGTGGCGCGCACCTTGGTGTCCCGCTCGGCCTTGGGCACCCGGGCGAGCGGGACGTGGCGATGGTGTTCCAGAACTACGCGCTCTACCCGCACATGACCGTGTACGGCAACATCGCGTTCCCCCTGCGGCTCGCCCGGGTGCCCAAGGCCGAGCGGGACACGAAGGTGCGCGCCACGGCGAAGGTGCTGGGGCTGGAGAGCCACCTCCAGCGCTAGCCGCCCC